>CAZLOF010000188.1:0-8397 GCA_964560745.1 uncultured Thermoflexus sp. | reverse complement strand
GCCTACAAGGTAACGATCGCTCTGTTAGCGTAGATTCTGAGTTGATGAAAGGTTTTGCCGATTTCACTATCCACCTTCCACAGCGTAACTGTGAAAGGTAGATAGTGAAATCGGTCCTTCATCTTTTAGGAATTTGCACTAAGGCTGATTTAAGCCTAATATATTCTAACCTTGCGTCTTTGCGTCTTTGCGAGAGACATTTATTTTTCGGGCACTTGGCGAAAGGTGTTGACGATGAGGGCTAACCCAACCCCAATCAGCAAAGCCGCCACATAAAAGGGTGCGCCCGGCAATTGAAATGGGGCTGTGTTGCCGATAAAGTAGCTAAACACGGCGGTGCCGATGAGCGGGCCAGCGATGCCGGTGAGGGCATTGAGGCTCGACAAAGCCCCTTGCACTGCGCCTTGTTCGTTGGGCGGAATGCTTTTTGAGATGATGGATTGGGTGCTTGGACCCGAAATACCGCCGATAGCCCCGATTAGAGGGATGACGTAGAACATCCAGCCTTGGGTGGCTGAACCATAGAGGATGAAGCTGAGGATGCTAAAGGATAAGCCGATGAGGACGGCATTGCGCTCGCCGATGCGTTTGACAATTTTGCCAACTAACACGCCCTGCACAATGCCGGCGCTAAGGCCAACCAAGGCTAATGAGATACCGACTTGATCTGAGGCCCAGCCATAGCGATATTGGGTGTAAAGCACCCACACACTTTGCAACACATTTTGGGCCAAAAAGGTGAACACGCTGGCGATGGTTAATCGCAACACGATTGGGAAACGCTGTAAGCCGGTCAGGCTGCCGAGCGGGTTAGCACGTTTCCATTCAAATTCGCGGCGGTTTTCTTTTGATAACGACTCTGGCAAAACAAAAAAGCCATATAGCCAATTGAAAAGCGTGATGACGGCCACGACCAAAAATGGCACACGCAAGCCAACATTGCCCAGCAAACCGCCGATGAGCGGCCCAATAATAAAGCCCAAGCCAAAGGCTGCCCCCACAATGCCAAAATTTTGGGCGCGTTTTTCGGGTGGCGACACATCGGCGATGTAGGCGGTGACGGTGGTGATATTGGCGGCAGTGATGCCAGCAATGACGCGCCCAACGAACAGCCAGCCCAAGCTGGGGGCAAAGGCCAATAGTAAATAATCTAGCCCAGAGCCAAGCAATGAAATGAGGATGACGGGGCGACGCCCGTATTTGTCGGATAACCCGCCGAGGATGGGCGAAAACACAAATTGCATGAACGCAAATACGGCGATCAGGATGCCATAGGTGCTGGCGGCCGCTTGAATATCGTTGTTGCTAAAACTTTCGATGAGTTTTGGTAAAACTGGGATGATGAGGCCGAGGCCGAGAATATCGAGTAATAGCGTAACAAAAATGAACCCGAGTGCGGGTTTGCGATTGGTCATTATGTTGTGATATTACCCCTGTTTAGTGAGTGCAAATCAGGTTTATCTCAGGTTGAGGTTTATCATATACCTATGCTTTTTCATATCCCTGTCCTCATCGTCAATTATTTCCCGCTCGATAAACGTGGCTGGATCGACCTTGCGGTAACAACTGACGTGACCGGCCCGCTCGACCACATTCGCCGCCACACCGTAGATACCACCCAAAAGGTCATTGCAGCGCTTGAACAAGGCAGTCGATATCATGGCTACAAAGACCCTAGCGCCCAACCGAGCCTGAAATATCGTGTCGTTGATACCATCGAGATTCACGAGGCGCTGCCCATTAGCCGCAAAATTGGCTGGCGTGGCTTGCCGTTTCCCGATTACAACGCTATCATGCAGCGAATTAATGTGCGTGAATGGGTGGAGCAGCGCGGGGTAAAAGAGATTTGGCTGTGGGGGTATCACGGCAGCAAAATGGAATTGTGGGAGTCGAACATGGCTGGGCCTTGGGGCGATGTGAGCAATAGCGACCGTGACCCACGCGACTTGCCGGTGCTGAGTAAAACCTACACCGTCTATCACTACAATTATCAACGCGGGCCATCTGAGGCCACCGAAGACCATATGCACCAGATCGAGGCGGTGCTGCGTGCGGCCAACGAAGATTTGTTTTGGCGTAAATTTGTGGGTGAGGTGGGCGAAGGGCGCTGCGGCTGGACGCATTTTCCACCCAATGGTGTGCGTGATTACGATTGGGCCAACCGTAGCATGGTATGGACAGATATTGAAGATTGGCGGCCCGAGGGCGGAGGGCAAAAGCAACGTATGAATTGTGACCGTTGGAATAGCGATAGCTTGACATGGTTTATTTATTGGATGCAAAATTTGCCGGGCCACAACAATGGCCTAACCTATCGTGGCAAACCGCTCACCAATTGGTGGCATTTGATCGGCGATTATGATGACGCGATGCGGCGGGGTGTGGGGTTGGTTGGGATTGAATAGAAGCAGATTGTTTTTAGCCATTTGTATCACACTTGTGCTAGGCATAAGTGCATGGACAAACCCTGCCTCAACGCCATTGCCGGTGCAGCCAGCGCCAACGCCGATCGAAGCGACGGCAGTGCCAGCGATAACAGCAGCGGTGCAAATTGCAATATCCCCCGAAGCCACACTCGCCCCAACTGTCACGCCGGTTATCCCAACCGTAACACCAATTGTTCCAACCATTACCCCAACCCCCAGCGCTCAAAATACATTGACCTTAACGAAATGGGTGGATGGGCTGACGCGCCCCACTTATTTGACTTATGCCGATAACACCGGCTTACTTTATGTCACCGAGCAGGCCGGTAAAATTTGGGTGATTGATAAAGGGCAAGTGCGCTCAGTGCCTTTTTTAGATATTACCGACCGAGTGCGTAGCACCGCCAATGAGCAAGGCTTGTTAAGTATGGCCTTTAGCCCAAATTATGCGCGTGATCGCGCTTTTTGGGTGAATTACACCGATAGCAATGGCGATACGACCATTTCAAAATTTGTGCTTGACCCCAAACAGGGTGTTGCCGACCCGAACAGTGAGCAGGTTTTTTTGAGCATCAAACAGCCTTATTCAAATCATAATGGCGGGCAATTGAAATTTGGGCCAGATGGCATGTTGTATATCGGCATGGGGGATGGCGGCTCGCAGGGCGATCCAAATGGCAATGGGCAAAATCTGCAATCACAATTGGGCAAATTGTTGCGTATAGATGTGTTGAAACCACCCGCACCTGCCCCAAACCAAGCAAAACGCGCTTATAGCATCCCCAAAAACAACCCATTTGCCAGCCAAACCGACAGCGCCGAGATTTGGGCCTATGGCTTGCGCAATCCTTGGCGCTTTAGTTTTGACCGTAAGACCGACGATTTATACATCGCCGATGTCGGGCAAAGCGCCTATGAAGAAATTAATTTTCAGCCAGCCAAGAGCAAAGGCGGCGAAAATTATGGCTGGAACAAACGTGAAGGCTTTGAGGCTTATCGCGGTGGCGATGACCGTGCTGAATTTGTCAAACCCATCCATACTTATGGGCGCAGTGATGGCTGTTCGGTGACGGGTGGCTATGTGTATCGTGGGACCAAGTTGCCCATATTGCAGGGCGCTTATTTGTTTGGCGATTATTGCAGCGGCAAAATTTGGCAATTGCAGCGCGACCAAATGGGTAATTGGCAAAATAGCTTGTTGTTCGACACCGAATATCGCATCAGTTCATTTGGCGAAGATGCCAATGGCGAGCTATATATGCTTGATTTGAATGGTGCGATTTATACGCTGACGCTTGCAGCCCAGCCGAGCGTCATCACCCCAAACCTAACCCAAGCCAGCGCCCAACGCCCACGCCTAATTGAGTTTTATGCCGATTGGTGAGAAGCCTGTTTGGCAACCAAGGCTGTCGTGAACAGGCTAGAACAAGTGTATGCTGGTGAGATTGAGTTTGTGCAATATGATATTGATGACCCGCGTAACGCCGCCGCCAAAACGTTGTATAAATTTACGGCCCAACCGCAAATTGTTATTTTGGATGCACAAGGCAAGGTCTTTGCCTCGCGGCACAGCGGGCTAACGTATGTGGCGTTGCGCCAAAGTTTAGAGCAAGTGTTGGCGGCACGTTAGAGCGGCTTGTGCGTTGATGAGAGGTTTTGCCAAATTCACTATCTTTGCCCTAAGCGTAGCTTGAGGCAAAGATAGTGAATTTGGCGCATTTTCATTTAATCCCCACCGATTTGGCGCGGGCGATGAGGTCATTGCGGCTGGGCACACCCACTTTGTTGAGCATATTTGAAATGTGATTGCGCACGGTCTTGAGTGTGAGGCCAGTTTGGCTGGCGATGGCCTCGGTTGAAAGCCCTTGCACCATCAAAATCATAATTTCGCGCTCGCGCTCGGTGAGGCCCGGAAAAAGCGCCACCGGCGCTGCCATGTCGATGTCTGACATCAGATGCAGCAATTTATCGGCCATTTGCGGCCCAAATAAGACTTCGCCGTTATGCACACCACGTATTGAGCGAAAAACCTGATCTTCGCCAGCATCTTTGAGGATGTAGCCGCGTGCGCCAGCGCGAATGGCCGAAATGAGCGTACCGGTCTCTTCAAACATGGTCAAAATGATGATTTGGGCCTGCGGGTTTTGTTTCACAATTCGGCGTGTGGCTTCAATGCCATTGATGCCGGGCAATTGAATATCCATCAAAATGACATCGGGTTGGCATTTCTCGGCCTGCGCAATTGCCATTTCGGCATCCGTCGCCTCGCATATCAGGTCGATGTCGGGTGCGGTTGACAAAATCATGCGCAGCCCATCACGAAAAATGCGGTGGTCATCGACGACCATTAACTTAATTTTGGGTGTATTAGATTCGTTTGCCATTGATCAAATCTTATTTTTCTGTAGGGATCAAGATGATAGCGAAACCGTCATTAAACGGCGTAATGCCGAACTCATTATCCGAAGAGGGCTTCGCCCTCTTCGGATAATGAGTTCGGCGAAAACAAGTTTTATTTTTCAAATATCGTTAAAAACTGCATGGAATCATCGCATGAACATGGGTGCCGCCACTTGGCATCGGCTTGGCAATGACATGACCGCCCAACTGAGTCGAGACCACATTCATGCTACCCAAGCCTACGCCCGGGCGTTGCTGTGTTGCAATGCCCTTGCCATTATCGACGATATCGATCACCAGCCCCGTAGATGTGGCGGCAAGATTGATCTCGGCATGGGTTGCTTCGGCATGGCGGGCCACATTTGACAACGCCTCGATGATAATTTTATAGGCCGCCACCTCGACGGCGGCAGGCAGTAATAGCACGGTGCTAGGCACATTGACCTGCACCGACAAGGCCCCTTGCGAAAATTGGAGTGCTTGCTCTTGAATGGCGGCTACTAATCCCAATTCGTCTAACAGTGCGGGGCGCAAATCATAGATCACACGGCGCAAATCGGCAATGATTTTGCGCAATTGTTGGCGGGTTTCAATGGTTTGGGCCGAAAGTTTTTGGGTGATGTCATCGGTTGAAGCACCCGCTTGTTCGGTGAGTTGACGCGCCAAAATAGCCAATGCCCCCACCCGCAAATCGAGCGCTGCTAACGATGGCCCAATGGCGTTATGCAATTCACGGCGCAACATGCGGCGTTCTTCTTCGCGGGCCAGCACAATTTGTTCACGGCTGCGCAATACCTCGTTAAACCCAATGATTAAATTGAGCGCTGGGCCAATTTGGTCGGCAAAAGTGCGGGCAAGATCACGGGCTGGCTTGTCAAAAGTTGCCGCACTTTTATCGCGCTCAATGATGAGCCACCCAACGACATCGGCGCGATGATGCACGGTTAGGACTAACCGATGTTTGGTGCTGTGCTTGAAAAATAGCGCATCGGGCGCGGCGGTGCGCGGGGTTTTGCGGCGTGCCGCCGCAAGGGGCGCAGTCACCACAATTTCGTGCAAGGCCAATAACGTTACCGAATTGCCATCTGTAGTATTGGCAGCCTGCGCCTGCCAAACGGTCACTCGATTGGCTTGTAATGCCTCGGCGAGGGTGGCGGCAATGGTTGGCGCGATTAATTCTGGGGCCAACGTCGCCGCTAGCTGTTGCCCAAGGCTGTGTAATACGTTCATAAACTAATGGTTAATGGTCAATGGTTAATGATTAATGATTAACCATTAACCATTAACCATTGACCATTAACCATTGATTTTATCCCGATTGGTTCGGGAATAGCTTCCCGTTGGCATAGGATTGCGACTCGTGACTTTGGGATGCGGATTTGCTATAAATAGCTCAACTCAAACAAGTTAAATATTTTGGAGGTAACAACTAATTATGGCAGCAGCAAAAATTAAAGCCGATTATGAGCAATTACAAGAGATTGCAAAAATCTTTGGCGAAAACGCAGATGTGATTTCACAAACAAAAGACAGCATCAGCAATCAAGTTGACACGTTACGAGATGGTGATTGGATAGGCGTTGCGGCAGGGAAATTTTATAAGGAAATGGACGACATGATGCCAGCATTCACAAAATTGATTAATGCCATGAACGCGGCACAAAAGACAGCCAATGACATCGCCAAAACGATGAAGCAAGCAGAGGATGACTCGGCCAACATGTTGGTTAAGAAGGGTTAGGGGAGAATCAAGAGTCAAGAGTCAAGAATACAGATTTAAGAGGATGGCAAAAATCCAAACTCTAAAATCTAAAATTAAGCATTAAGGAGATATTATGGCAGATATTAAGATGAAGTTTGAAAGCGTTACAGAAATGTCACAGATTATGTCTGAAGCGCAACAAACAATCCAAGATTCAATCGATGCAATGAAAGGCATTGCACAAAAATTAGAAAGCGGGGCATTATGGGGTACGGGTGGCGATAGCCTCAAGATGGGCATCAATGAAAAGCTGGTGACCAAGATGCAAACCTTGGCCGAAAAATGTGGCGAAATCAGCAAAGACTTGAAAGATGCTGAAGAGGCCGTGCGGAAAGGTGAATCGATCTCGAAGGGACGATTTAGTTAAGGAAATTTATTTAAAAATTAAGGAGGCATGACATGAGCTTTATTGGAGATACAGTCAGCGCGGTCGGTGATGCGGTGAGCAGTGTCGGGAGCGCAATTAGTAGCGTTGGTGGTGCCATTAGCGGAGCCGGTGGCGCAATTGCTGGGTTATTTGTAGATATCAACCCCATTCAAGAAGCTGCCCAAATGATTGGGCAACAACAACAAGCGGTGAACGGCGTCGCAGATATGCTCAAAGGGTTTATTCCAGTCTTAGGGGCGGCTTGGAAGGGCGATGACGCTGAACAGTTTCCGGACGCTTTATCGCGAGAAGTGTTAAAAGCATTAAGCGGCATGGATATGAATTTGGGTAGCTTTCTTGGCCAGCTCAGCAGCGCGGTCGATATTGTGAACCAGGCCGACAACGCCGTAAATGGCATGGTTGGCAAATTGGTCGATGTGTTCAACGAAATACCTTAAGAGGTTGCCGCTGGGCGATACTCTTTTTTACAACAACAACAATTTTTACCGGAGGTAATTTAAAATGGCATCATCAGTAGTAGAAATGGATTATGAGGTGGTTGAAGGCGTTGCAAAAGGCTTTGACACGGCTCACGAAATGTTGCAGGCAATTAGCCAAGCGCTTAAAGTAGCAATTGAGTCATTACGTGCCGCCAGCTTTGTTAGCTTTGGCACGACTGCCGCGCTTGAGCAAACCCTCGAGTTTTTTAAGAAAATTGCCGATAACTTGATGAAACTATGTGTGGAATTTGCCGATAAATTGCGCAAAGCAATCGGTGATCACAAACGTGGTGACTATAAAGCTGGGGCGTATTTCGAGAAAGGTATTACGCTTAACTAAACAACTTACGTTTCATTTAATGCCGAATTTGCCCTGCCTGTCAACCATAACACGCCGCAGATAGTGCAAATTCGGCAATTCGTTGCCCTTCTCAAATGCATCATGCGAAACAAAGCTTCGCAGAAACAACATGAGATCGGCTCAGTATAGAGGAACTAATTATGCCAGCACCTATGATCAAAGCTGATTATGATCAGCTCAAAGAAATCGCCGCTACATTTGGGCGTGAATCGGATCAGCTTAATATGATGGTAGGCACAATTAAGGGAGGGCTTGATCCCTTACAGGGTGGTGACTGGCAGGGCGTAGGGGCTGAGGCGTTTTATGCCGAGATGAATGGTGAGCTTTTGCCAGCGCTCAAACGTTTGGTGCGCGCCATGACAGCGGCCCAAGATTTGTCGAATAAAGTGTTGGGAACCATGCAACAAGCCGAAGACAACGCCTCGATGCTGATTGTGGAAACCATCAGCAAAGCCCAAAATGCCCCCCAAGCCGAGGCAGGGTCGGGGCGTAATGGCACAAGCGGCGGCGGTATGAGCGGCGGCGGTAGCAGCAGCGGCGGCACAAGCGGAGGCGGCGGCGGCACTGAGCGCGGCGGTAAT
>CAZLOF010000187.1:0-8424 GCA_964560745.1 uncultured Thermoflexus sp. | reverse complement strand
AAACATGTCGGTCATGATGCCATTTTTGTGCAAAATAGTGCGCAATAACCCCATGCCATGATCTTGCCATTGCTCATGCGGGCCAGCGGGGTTTACCAAATCTCCTAGGTCCCCTAAATCAAGCCACAAACGTTTGGTTTGTGCCCCTCCATTTTCATCTTGTTTTTTTGCCTTTGGCCACAATAAATTAAACATACGCGATATTACAAAGTTTGGCTATTGAGTATTGGTTTGGTCTAAGTTGCGTTCAAATTCAGCAAGCGTTGTTGCTGTAATTGCCTTCATTAATAATACATTCAAGCGTTCTATATCAGTTAACGATCGAACCCATTGGGTGATGCGTTCGGGTAATAGGCCAAAACGAGTTGATAATAAAACAAGCAAACCTTGTTGCAAACCTTCTTGTTTACCTAGTTGCAAACCTTCTTGTTTGCCTAGTTGCAAACCTTCTTGTTTGCCTAGTTGTAAACCTTCTTGTTTGCCCAGTTGTAGGCCTTCTGTACGTCCGCGTTCAATGGCAACGCGCTCAAATGTTGTTAATAATTCCATTTCAGCCTCCTGCTCAAGTTCTCGGATTGTTTCCCAGAACTGAATATTTTCATTGTCTCGCAAACGGATGAGTGTATCAATAATGCGAAATAAGTATCGAACATTTTCGGCACTAAAGCCTAAACGATACAAATTACGTACTAGTTTTAATTTTATCTCGCGTCGTTGAGAAACAGGTGTTTGTTGTGCCAACAGGTGAGTGCGAATGACTTGCACAATCGGGTTTGTAGAGGTCTGTAACTCAGTCTCTTGGTCAGCGAAATCTAATAATTTAATACTGCGAAACCCCAGCCGAATACCTGTGCCAAATTTTTCATTTATATAATGATTTGCTCGCCAACTGACTTGATTATCACCTAAAACAACGACCCCAAGCGGGTGCTGGCCTGTGCGCTCAAAAATGCGATAGTGATACACAAACATACGCTCTGGCAACAACGCATCAGTTTGAGATTGGACTTCAACATGAATGAGAAATAAAGTTGCCGCGCCCGTTAATAGCTTAACCTGTACCAGACGATCTACCGTGCGACGTCCGCGGGTTGAGTCGGGCATAATTTTTTGCAGTTCGGTATCTAAAAATTGTGGCTCAATGGTCCAATCGATTGCGTCATAGACATCTGGTAAGACAAATTCGACAAAATATTGAAAAAATTGATCAATGGCACTTTTCCACGCTGTATCATAATCAAGCGTTAAAACATTCTCATCATTGTCATTGGCCTCAATCATTTTCTAAACTTTCAACTTGAACTATAGCAGAAAAACAGAAACGGGTAGCCTACGGCAAGACCACGCTCCCCGCACGCTACCCGTTTATTGTTTATCTGTAAAAATTAGTGAGAGCAACCACAACCCGATCCACAGCTTCCACCCGAAGTATTCCCTGAATCTTTGGTACGGAATGACGACCCACAACCACAAGCGGCAGTTGCATTTGGGTTCTCGATCTTGAAACCGCCACCCATTAGGCTATCGACAAAATCGATAGAACCACCGGCCAAATACATCAGGCTGGTGGGGTCGAGAAACAACTTGACACCGTTTTGGTTGACCACAGTATCAAAATCACGTGCTTGAGCCTCGAAAGCCATGCCATATTGCAAGCCAGAGCAGCCACCGCCCGATACAAACACCCGCAACCCGTGATTAGGTATATTGCGTGCGACGAGCAAATCGCGTAATTTATTTTCTGCGGTAGGTGATAGTGTCATTGCCGCGCTGTCTACTTCGGTCATTGTTGGGGTTAAATCAACCAATGCTGTTGCCATTTTTATCTCCTAAACTTAATTAAATTATTCAGCCTGTGCACTGGCGTATAAACGCCAATCTTTTTTGTAAATATTGATTAGTTTATCATAATTTACTGATCAAATATGAGGCGAATTAATCCTAACCTCATCTATCATAACCAAGGGTAAAATCTTGATCTAACCTAAAAATGAAATGGCTCGAAAAGTTGGCGCTCATCATCATTATTATCATTGCTGGCACGTTGCGCGTTGGCTGGCCTGGCATTAATTCTTTTGGTTACGACGAGGCCCGTTTAAGCCTGATTGCGCTTGAAGCATTGCAATTTGGGCACATGCCCCTCATCGGCTTGCCTTCTTCGGGTGGTTTGCCCAATTTCCCAGCGGCAGCTTGGTTATTAATGGGGCCTTACGCCTTTACACATGACCCACTCGTGGTTACTTTGCTCATTGCGTTACTTAATACCATCATTATTGTTGGGTTATGGTGGCTGGGGCGGGTATGGGGCGGGCGATCGGCGGGGCTGCTGACGGCGTTTATGGCGGCGACTTCGCCTTATTTGGTGTTGTATTCGCGCAATATTTGGGCGCAAAATATGCTGCCCACAATTGCAATCGTATGGGCCATTGCCCTAACGCTGGGTTGGCGCAAACAATGGCGCTGGGCATGGGCAAAAGCCGGCTTTTTGGCGGCGTTTGCGGTGCAAGTGCATTTTGCGGGTGTGGTGTTGTTCATGCTCACCGGCATCATTATCTTAGCCCTATTGATTACCCAACGACGCACAACCCTATTCGCAAAACCGATTTTGGGTCGCGCTTGGCAATGGCTAGCGCTCGGTATGATTTTGGGCGTGTTGTTAATGCTACCGACAATGGTTAATATTGTCTGTTGCCGCGAAGATGTGCACACCCAGATGCTAACGTTAGGCAGCAAACCAGCGATAATAAGCACAACGGCCTTGCAAATGGGGTTTTATCAAGCAGCCAATACGCATTGGCAAGGGCTGTTGTTGGGCGAAGGTGCGACCCAACGATTTTTATCTGACCCATTTGCCGAGGCGATGACGATTTTGATTTTGGCTGTTGGCTGTTTGGCTTGGTTGCGGCGTGGGTCAAAGACGGCGTTTTATGTCATCATATTATGGGCAGTTTTGCCCATTTTGGCTTTTACTCGCCATATCACACCAGTCAACCCGCAATACCTTATTTTAGGGTTGCCGGCCTTATTTTTGTGGATGGGTGCTGTGGCGCAATGGGGCCACCCGCTAGGACGGGCAGCATTGGCGCTGATGTGTATCGGACTAAGCCTCAATCAGAGTAGCGCATTGGCGGCAGACCTCACCCGCGCTGGTGAAGAGGCTGGCGGAATCGGCACACCCTTATATTACCCACGTCGTGCCATTCAGGCGCTAAAAGATGGGGCAAGTAATGCCACAAACGCTAGCCCAATTGTGATTTATACCGAAGGCGATGACCCCGCCACCCAAGGCGACCCCGCCGTATTTGAAGTGCTATTGTGGGGCTATCCCCATCGCGTGGTTGATGGCCGCTATGCCGCTTTAATTCCATCAACATCATCGAAAGCATTGTTGAGTTACGAAACTTTGCCTGCATTGCCCGTATTGCAAGCGCTGGGCGCGAATGATGAGCGATTTTTTGCGCGGCGGCGTAGCGAGCCACTTTATGTGACTGAGCACATGAACATGCCTGATACATTAAATGCGCTGAAGGCCGATGCTCGTTTGACATTATTACCCTCTCCTATTGAATATGAAAATGGCGTGCTTTTAATTGGCTGGCGCTGGGAGAAAGTTGGCAGCGCGCAAAACCAACATTGGCGTATGAGCACCATTTGGCAAATAAAAACCGCGCCAAATGACCGCACCTTACATTTATTTCATCATGTGCGGGCTGGGGTTGATCGGCAACTCATCGCTCAAGAAGATGTGCCGATGTCATCGGGCAGTTGGCATATTGGAGACTTGGCAGTGGTTTGGGCCGATTTTAAGCCTGACGCTAAACTTGATGCCGCGTTGTCAGCAGGTCATGTATTTGCCGATATTGGCATTTATCGCAACCCCGGGTTGCAACGCATTGCCGTTGCGCCCCATTCGCGCCAACCAACCCAAGTCGAGCCAACCATTGTGACATTATCGCCTTTACGCCCTTGAATGTAAAATTGAGCTATGAGCCTTGAACTATGAGCCTTGAGCTATGAGCCTTGAGCTATGAGGTCATACTAATCCCTAATCCTTAATCCTTACCCCCTCCCCATGAACTACTCTGATTACCAACATATTATTTTTGAGCGCCCACAGACCAATGTTTTGCTGATGACGCTTAACCGCCCAGAAGTGCTCAACGCCGCCAATGTGCGCTTACATACTGAACTGGTTGAAATTTGGCAAACGATTGACCGCGACCCAACTGTGCATGTGGTGGTGGTGACCGGCGCTGGGCGGGCATTTTCAGCCGGTGGCGATCTGAAATTGGTTGAAGATGCCTATAAAAACCCCGAAGAGATTATGCGCGTGCTGGATGAAGCGCGTGATTTGGTTTATAACATGCTGCGTTTTGGCAAGCCCGTCGTCAGTGCCATTAATGGGGCGGCAGTTGGGGCTGGGCTAGTGGTGGCCTTATTGGCAGATATTAGCATTGCCGCCGAAAATGCTAAACTAGGCGATGGTCATGTGCGGCTGGGCGTGGCGGCGGGTGATCATTCTGCCATTGTGTGGCCGTTGTTGGTCAGCATGGCTAAAGCCAAATATTACCTAATGACAGGTGACTTGATTGATGGGCGCGAAGCCGAGCGTATTGGGTTGGTGAGTATGTGTGTGCCCGATGACCAAGTGTTAAGCAAAGCCTTGTCGGTGGCAGAGCGGCTTGCCAAAGGTGCGCGTCATGCCATTCGCTATACCAAACGCTCACTCAATCAATGGATGTTGCAGGCCGGCCCAATTTTTGATCATTCGTGTGCGCTTGAAATGATCGGCTTTTTTCACGAAGATTTGGCGGCGGGGGTTGATGGGTTGCGCCAGCGGCGACCTGCTAATTATCCATCAAGCCGCATCGCTTGAATACTGTATTAGAGTAGATTCCGAGTTGATGAAAAGTTTTGCCGACTGCGCTATCTATCCCCAAGTGCGCCGCACTTGGGGATAGATAGCGCAGTCGGCCATTCATCTTTTAGGAATTTGCTCTAAGAAACCCGATTTCTTAATTGTGATTGCATATAATCTTTGCTATGCAATTTATTACCCTGCTCATTGCCACATTTGCCACCGCCCTCCTTGTGAGTGTGATTGTGGCTCAAATGTTTCGCAAACCGATCGAAGATATTTTGAACCGCATTGTGGCTGACACGGTAAGCAGCGCTTGGGCAAAATATATGCGCTTTGCCATTTTTGTCACGGGTGTGTCATCGGGTGTACAGTTTTATCGCATCGAACAGTTTCTCGATCAGCCCGCCCTCAAACCGTCGCCAACGGGTGAGTCGGTTCCATATGTGCAGCCAGCCACCATATTAGACGCCGCTCATTGGCTATTAGAAATTTATCGCACCGTTATTCAAACCTTACAAGGCATTACTTGGATGTTGTTGGTGTTTTTTGTCTGCTCGCTGATTGCCTTTGTCATTGTGCGGGCATTTGAGTTGCGGCGTGGAACGGGAAAGTAACAATATTTATGAGAGAAATCAGCATTTAATTGAGAGAAAATCCCATCGCCCATTTGTTATGATGAAATTGCAACAGGTTGCAAAACAACAAAACAATAGTTACAACTCATCATAACCTTATGTCACGCATCAATATCCCTATCCTTCGTGCTTGCCTTGTGGCGGCTCTGATTGTTGGTACGGGGGTTAACCCCACTAATGTCACTGCCCGTCCCCCTAATATCGCTAAGGCCGCAACTACACCAACCAACCCAATCTTGTTTGTTACACAAGTGCCCATGCAATCGACCTTCGGGTCGATTACCGCCGTATTTGGTAATCATTTGTCAGATGTGAAGTCGGCCCCGCGCGGCGGCGACCTCATGATTCGTTACCCCGATGGCTCGCTGAAAAATCTCACTGCCGCCGCCGGATGGGGCAGCGATGGGTTTCAAGGGGCCAACAGCATCGCCGTGCGCGACCCGCATGTGCATTGGGATGGCGCAAAAGCCTTATTTAGCATGGTGATTGGCTCGCCCGCCCAACGCTATCAAGTGGTCACCTACTATTGGCAAATTTACGAGATCACTGGCTTGGGGTCAAATGACACACCAGTCGTGACCAAAGTTGCCAACCAACCGCAAAATTTCAACAATGTTTCGCCCATTTATGGCAGCGATGATCGCATCATTTTTACCAGCGACCGCCCACGCAATGGCGAGACCCATCTTTACCCGCAACTCGACGAATATGAATTGGCTCCCACCAACACTGGTTTATGGTCACTTGATCGCACCAGCGGCGATCTAAAACAGCTTAATCATGCCCCTAGTGGCAACTTTAACCCCAGCCTCGATAGTTTTGGGCGGGTGGTGTTTAGCCAATGGGATCATATGCAGCGCGACCAGCAAGCCGATGCCGACGGGCTAAACAAGCCAGCTTACGCATATGGCACTTATGGCACCTTTAATTTTAGCGACGAGAGCGCCAACGCTGCCAAATTGCAAGATCGCAGCGAAATTTACCCCGAGCCACGCCCATCGCGCACCGATCTTTTGGCTGGCACTAATTTGGCTGGGCACAATTTCAATCATTTTTTCCCTTGGACCATCAACGAAGATGGCACGGAGAGCGAAGTGCTCAATCACTTAGGCCGTCATGAATTGCACAGCTACATCCCCCGTACGATTACTGGCGACGCAAATATCGATGATTATTATGGGCAGCGCAGCCGTTTTAACCCCAACCGCATTATGAATATGCTGATGATTAAAGAATCACCGAGCGCACCCGGCACTTATTATGGCATCGATGCGCCTGAATTTGGAACCCGCTCGGCGGGGCAAGTGATCAGCATCACCGCACCACCCGGGTTAGACGCCGACCACATCGCCGTAAACTATGTCACCCGCCGCGAGACTGCCAATAGCAGCAGCACCCCAAACCCCAACCACACCGGCTTGTATCGTGATGTCTTACCGATGTCGGATGGCACTTTGGTAACTGCCCATACCTTAGAAACCCGCGAAACCAACGACCCGGGTGCGGCCTATGCCTTCCGTATTAAAACCCTCAAAAAAGTAAATGCCTATTGGGAATCAGATCAAGCCTTAACGGCAGGCATTAGCAAAACCGTAACTTATTGGGACCCTGATCAATCAATGACCTATTCGGGGTTATTATGGGAATTTCAGCCGGTAGAAGTGCGATCACGCACCCGCCCGGCCAGCCGTAGCAGCGTGGTTGAATCGCCCGAACAACAAATGTTTAGCCAAGCTGGGGTCAGCGTCAGCGCCTTTCAAGCCTATTTGCAACAAAACAATTTGGCTTTGGTCGTGGTGCGCAACAACCTCACCCGCGATGATTTCGATTTTCAGCAGCCATTTCGCTTACAAGTCGGGGCCAATGGCCCCGCCATACAGCCCGGCAGCGGCACGACCTATCGGATCGATGCCTTGCAATTCTTTCAGGCCGATCAATTACGCGGCTGGGGCGGCATTAACAACGCACGACCCGGGCGGCGGGTCTTGGCGCAACCCCTGCACGATAGCGCCGCCGTGACTGCCAATGCCGCCGCTGCTGCCGTCAACGCCATCCCCAACAGTGTGGCGGTTAACGCCAGCGATGGCTCAGCCGCGGCCTTTGTGCCCGCCCGCCGCGCCACCACGTGGCAGTTGGTGAATGAGGCTGGGGCGGGCGTGGTGCGCGAGCGCTATTGGCTGACCTTTCAGCCGGGTGAAATTCGCACCTGCGCCTCGTGTCACGGGTTAAGCGACAAAGACCAAATGGGCAATACCGCTCCCACCAACCCGCCCCAAGCGCTTTATGACTTGTTGGTGAAATGGAAGACCCAAAACGGGCAAAACCCAGTGATCCCAACTGCCACCGCCACCTCGGTGAATGTGAACCCGCCAACGGCAACCCTGACCCCAACCCCAACCGCCACAGCAATTGTAAACAACACCGCCACACCGACACCTACAGCCACGGCTACCCAAGCGCCATCGCCCACCGCCACGGCTACCGCGACCCAAAACTATTTGCCAAGCATCATTAACAAAACCTTGCAGCAAGGGCAAAATGGTTATACCGGTGTGAGCGATACCAATTTATACAATTGGTCGGTCAATACCAATAATGGCAGCAATAGTGCCATTACGACTTCTAGCGGCAAAGGCGAAAAATCGTTGCTACGTTTCGATCTCGCCAACATTCCCACCAGCAGCGTGGTGCAATCTGCAACCTTGCAATTGTTCCTCTATTATTCAGATGCCAGTGCGGGCACACGTGCCAGCGAATTGCATAAACTCAACGTTGATTGGCTAGAGATGCAAGCCACGCATAGCCTGCGCAAAACAGGTGTGGCGTGGGCGGGGAATGGGCCACAACCCAACAGCGATTATGCCACCGACATTGCCGCCATCGCCCAAACCGGCAAGAGCGGGGTATGGGTGACATGGGATGTGACGG
>CAZLOF010000186.1:0-8424 GCA_964560745.1 uncultured Thermoflexus sp. | reverse complement strand
CCCCTGCACGATGCGCTGCCAATAATTTCTCGCGCAAACCGCCAATGGGCAATACGCGCCCGCGCAATGTAATTTCACCCGTCATCGCCACATCGCGGCGAATGGGGGTCTTGGTTAACGATGAAATCAGCGCCGCCGCCATCGTAATCCCAGCAGAAGGGCCATCTTTTGGCACAGCGCCTTCTGCCACATGAATATGAATATCGCTTTTTTCAAACATACGCGCCTTAATGCCATATAAATCGGCTACCGAACGCGCATAACTCATCGCAGCTTGGGCCGATTCTTGCATCACTTCGCCCAATGAGCCTGTCAACATTAAATTTCCTTTGCCAGCCACCAAAGTTACCTCAATTGGCATCAAATCGCCGCCACTTTCAGTCCACGATACCCCATTGGCGATGCCAATTTGGTCGGTATCTTCGGTGCGCCCAAAGTCAAAACGTGGTGGGCCAAGGTATTTTGGCAACATCTTGGGCACAGGTCGATGCGGGAATGGCTTGTCTTCGGCTACCTTGCGGGCGGCCTTACGACAAACAGTTGCAATTTCACGGTCAAGATTACGCACACCGGCTTCGTAGGTATATTCGCGAATAATCTGCTTCAAAAATTCATCGGAAAACTGCAAGGGTTTGCCCAACAAACCATTTTCTTCGAGCTGACGCGGCACCAAATAACGCTTGGCAATCTCCAATTTTTCTTCTTCCACATAACCCGAAAACTCGATGATCTCCATACGGTCAACCAGAGCCGGGGGCAAGGTATGCAAGCTATTGGCCGTCGTTACCCACAACACTTTCGAAAGGTCATAAGGCACATCCAAATAATGATCTTCAAATTCATAATTTTGCTCGGGATCCAACACCTCTAACAAAGCCGCGGCAGGGTCGCCACGAAAATCATCGCCAATCTTATCAATTTCGTCTAACACAAACAACGGGTTAACCGTACCTGCCCGCCGCATGGTTTGAATGATGCGCCCCGGCAACGAGCCAATATAGGTGCGGCGATGCCCACGAATCTCAGCCTCATCACGCACCCCGCCCAACGACATGCGCACAAATTTGCGCCCCAACGAATCAGCAATACCACGCGCCAACGATGTCTTGCCAGTGCCGGGCGGGCCAACAAAACACAAAATGGGGCTGCGCATCTTATCGCCAGCCAGCTTACGCACGGCAATATATTCAAGAATACGCTCTTTCACCTTTTGCAGCCCATAATGCCGCTCGTTTAATATCTGGTGGGCGTAAGTCAAATCAAGCCGATCTTGTGTTTGTTCAGACCAAGGCAAGTTTAATAGCCATTCAATATAAGCCCGCGCCATGCCTACCTCTGGCATCATGCCATTCATATGGCTAAGGCGATTGATTTCTTGTTCGGCTTTTAGTCGCACCACTTCGGGCATTTGTTTTTTGCCCAAACGTGCCCGCAGCGAATGCACCGAATGTTCGTCGCTCTCTAATTCACCCAGCTCGGTTTGAATGGCGCGAATTTGCTCACGCAAAAACATTTCGCGCTGGCCTTTATCCATCTCAAGCTGCACTTGCTCATGAATTCGATCTTCGAGTTCGAGCACCTCTAAGCGTTTGCCGAGTTTGACACTAATTTTTTGCAGCCGCGCCAACGGATCACGCAACTCAATTAATTCTTGTGATTCAAGCAACGGCAAATTTAAGGCTTGCCCAATAAAATCAGCCAACGCACTCGGCCCGTTAGCGTTCATCGCATACACATACGATTCTTCGGGCAAGGTTCGATCAAACGACACCACTTGCTCAAATAATGACAATACTGCCCGCGACATAGCATTTAAGGCTGGGCTTTGGGTTTGCGGCTCTTGCAATACTTTAACCCGTGCGATCAAAAAGGGCGTGGCCTGCACCCATTCAATCACCTCGACCCGACTAGCGCCTTGCACCACCAAACTCGTGGTGCCATCGGGCAGGCGCAACGAACGCCCCATGCCACACAAAGTGCCAATCGTAAACATGTCTGACGGCAACGGCGGCGCATCCGTTTCATTGCCCGATTTTTGAGCAATAGTAGCAATAATGCTGGTGGCAGTTGCCGCATCAATGGCATTTAATGAGCGGTCACGCCCAATGGTTAAGGGCAGCACCGAGCGCGGAAAGATAACCATTTCGCGCAAGGGCAATACCGGCACATCAAATACTTCGGGCAATTTTAAGTTGTTTGCCACATTTAAGCCGTCAGTTGGCATCGGCCATGCCCGCATGTCTGAAGGAAAAACATGACGCGAATTGGTGTCTGATGAAGGAGTCGATGGAGATTGCTTCATTTTTGTTTATAAACTCGTTACTTAGGCTGCCCCAAAGCCACACTTCGTTGATACGCCGCCATGACCGCATTTGCCAAAGTTGCCCGCACTGCACCAAGCTCCATCTCATGCAAACCAGCCGCGGTCGTGCCACCTGCCGATGTCACCTGATGCCGCAACGACACCACATTGTCACTCGACGACGCGGCATATAGCGCCGCCCCTTTAAAGGTTTGAATGACCAATTTTTCAGCCGTTGGGCGCGGCAAACCAGCCCGCACCGCCCCATCAATACACGCTTCCATCAACAAAAACACAAACCCCGGGCCACTGCCGCTTACACCCGTCACAAGGTCAATGTAATGTTCGTCATCAAAATAAATCTCTTCACCCATCGCCTTTAGTATGATGCGGGTATATTCACGTTGCACTGGGCTAACGGTGGGCGAACACGTCCACCCCGACATGCCTTGATTAATTTGGGCTGGCAAATTTGGCATCACCCGCACAATAGGTTGTGCCTCGTTTAACAATGCCGCAAAAGTGCTGATTGGCGTGCCCGCCAAAATTGAAATAACCAATGCATCTGGTGCAATATGCGTTTGCAACTCACGCAAGACCTTATTTGCCATTTGTGGTTTAATGGCAAACAGCACAATCTGAGCACCCGTAACCGCCTCAATATTGTCTTTTGCCACTGTCACCCCCGCCGCAGCCATTTGCTGCTGACGCATGGGCGATGGGTCAGACACCACAATTTGTGACGGCTGAGCTGAACCCGCCGCAAATAAACCATTAATAATCGCGCTGCCCATTGCGCCGCTGCCAACAAAGGCAATACGTGTGCCTTCTAGTGTATGTTCTAACATGTGTAGCTTATTGTAAGCCTATATGGTGAATGGCTGTTGAGCCGTGAGCTTTGAGCATTGAGCCATGAGCCATGAGCCTTGAGCCTTGAGCCTTGAATTTTGACTCATCATTCTTTGCGCATAAGCCATGTCTCAAGTCTCAAGGCTCAACGCTCAAAGCTCACGGCTACTTTGCAACATAGATCAGACTTTGATCTCGACAAAGCACCTCTTTTATCAGATGACAATTTCATATACGTAAATTATGATAAACTCATCCTCAAAACAATGAGGAAAAACACCCGACAAGTGTCTCATTAAAAGAAAATTTACGCATGGCATCGTTCCTAGACCGCATCTTAGGCTTGTTTTCACTCGATCTTGGCATCGATTTGGGCACAGCAAACACACTCGTTGCAGTCCGCAATAAAGGCATCGTGATCAACGAGCCTTCATGGGTTGCCGTTGACCGCAAATCGCGTCAGGTACTCGCCGTTGGGGCCGAAGCCAAAGAAATGGTAGGCCGCACCCCCAACAAAATCGTGGCCATTCGCCCGTTGCGTGATGGCGTGATTTCAGATTTCGAAATCACCGAAGCCATGCTCGACAACTTCATCAAAAAAGCGCACAGCCGTGCTTTATTCAACATTCCCCGCCCTCGGGTCGTCATCGGCATCCCATCGGGTGTAACCGAAGTAGAAAAACGCGCCGTATATGACGCCGCCCGCTCTGCCGGTGCGCGTGAAGTCTTTTTGATCGAAGAACCCATGGCCGCGGCTATCGGGGCGGGTATGCCTGTCACCGAAGCACACGGCAGCCTCATTGTCGATATTGGCGGCGGCACTACCGAAGTAGCCGTGTTTGCCTTAGGCGGCATCGTCGTTAGCCGCTCAATTCGTGTGGCCGGTGATGAAATGGACGAAGACATTATCAACTATGCCCGCCAAAAATACAATTTGCTGATTGGCGAACGCATGGCCGAAAAAATTAAAATTTCAATCGGCTCAGCCTTTCCATTACCCGAAGAAAAAACCATGTCACTGCGCGGGCGCAACTTGGTGACAGGTTTGCCAGAGTCGGTTGAGATTTCGTCTATCGAAGTGCGCGAAGCGTTATCAAACTCGGTCAACACCATCATCGAAACCATTCGCTCGACTTTAGACGAAACCCCGCCCGAATTGGTAGCCGACCTGATGGAAACGGGCATCGGTATGGCCGGTGGCGGCTCGATGTTACAAGGTTTAGTCGAACGGGTAGCCGATGAAACCAATATTCACACCTGGTTAGCCGAAGACCCGCTAACCTGTGTTGCGCGCGGCGCCGAAGCCGTATTAGAAAAACTAGATGACCTCGCTCGCGTGTTGGTCGGCCTTGAACGCACTACCGCATCGCGTGCAGGGTCTGGATCGCCGCGCTTATAGATTTTTTATTATGGGTGGACCAATCTTTGACCTCATCGACGCAATTGCCAACGGCGATTTTTTGCGAGCTGCCGCAACCATAGGCGCAATGGCAGTATTGCTGTTTATTTGTTTTCCGGTGCATGAGTATGCTCACGCATGGGCTGCCAATAAATTGGGGGATGACACGGCTGAAAAGCTAGGCCGCTTGTCCGTCAACCCGTTTGTGCATCTTGATCTCGTCGGTTCGCTTTTGCTCTTAGCATTTGGCTTCGGTTGGGCCAAACCCGTGCCGGTCAATACCTATCGGTTAAACGGCAACCCCAAAGTCGCATTTGCCCTTGTGGCCTTGGCTGGGCCGGTGTCAAATATTTTGCTTGCCATTGGCTTCGGCTTTATTTATCAGGCCGTCAAAGCCTACGATATTATTTTGCTCGAATATTTGTGCATCATTGCCGTTCAAATTAACCTATTCCTTGCTTTCTTCAATTTGATTCCAGTCCCCCCCCTCGATGGTTCACGCATTCTAGCCGCCGTCTTGCCCGATTCGATGAGCGATATTTTGCGCCAAATCGAGCGCTATGGTTTTCTTATTTTGATCTTGGCAATGAATACCGGCATCTTTAGTGGCCTCGTTGCTACCCCAGCCCGCGCCATTGCGCGTTTGTTGCTCAGTTAAAATCAAGAAATCGGGTTTCTTCCAGAAACCCGATTTCTATATTCAGCCAATTAAAAAATCGGATTTCTCAGCGAAACTTGCGGTTGAAGCCGCGAAATGCGCTGAGAAATCCGATTTTTTTGCCTATCGCACAGCCAAGGCCCACAATTGATCAATTTTGCCTCGCCAATCAGCCGCCGCAATTGTGCCGCTAATAATTTGGCTCAAGGTGTGATTTAAACAACGGTTAATTGGGGTGGCCACGCCCGCCGCTTGCCCGTGGGCAGCAATTGCGCCATTCAAATAACCCACTTCGCACTGGCGGCTATGGTTTGCCACCTCGTAATAAAACGAGGGCATTTTGTCACCACGCCCTTTAGCAGCCTGTTTTGTGAGAATGGGTTTGAGCAGCCAATTTGGCAAGGTATTAAGCACAAATGCCAGTTGGCGCGCCCGCGACCCGGGCAGATCGACCACGCCCACTCCCAATTGTCGCATCACAGCCAAGCACTCGCGCAACATACCCACCTCGAGCGCAAAACCGGCTGGCTGGGCATAAATTTGCCCAACTGGCAACCCCACAATGGCACTGCTGGCATTGCCCACAATATTGAGCAACAATTTCGACCATTTCATCGCCCGCCAATCGGCGTACGTCACCGCGCCAAGCAATTGCGCCAAATCATCAACCAACGCACCAGCCATGCTCGCCAACCCTGCCCCACCCTTTAAGCGTTCGATTCGAATAGCGGCTGGCCCCAACACCGAAACCGGCACAGTGGTGGTGGCCGCCACCACCCGCGCCGCCCCAAATGTTTGGGCAAATTTTTCTTCGCTGCCTACGCCATTCTGAAAACACACAAAGCGTGTGCCTGTGCCAAACGATTGCGGACTGGCTTGCAAATCGGCAATGACACTTGGGACAGAATAGGCCTTAGTGCAAACAATAATGACATCAAACGCCGCCTGTTCGGCAGGTAGGGCAGCCAGTGATGAAATAGCAGTAACGGCTTGCAACGCTTCGGGCTTGTTCTCTAAAATGCTCACTTGAATGCCCGTCTCATTGACCGCTGCCAAAAAGCGGGGGCGACCTAACAAAGTGATGGCGTGTTGGGCGGTCGGGTCGTGTTTGCGAATTTGGCTAGCCACCCAAATGCCAATGGCTCCAGCCCCAATAATCAAAATTTTCATGGCACAGGTAGTGTAACCCCGTCTTGTTGTTTGCCATCGCTCAATTGCAACATGATTGGCTTAATATTCGGGTACTCATAAATGCCTATGCGAAGTGAATCGGCAAGCCGCAATTGTTCAGCATTCATGGGAATATCAAACCATTGAATAAGCGTATCGCCCACGCGCCAATTTGATGGATGAATACCGCCGCCATCGAGTTGCGCTATCTTTTGCCCCTGCGCGTTGAGCACATGGTTATACCAATGATAATCTTGCCCTTGGGGCGGCAGACTTAACACATGCACCAATTGCCACACCCGCAATTTATCGGGTTGGCGCTCAATCGCATACCCATCAAAACGAATACCGTTTGCAGCAATGGGCGAATTAGGCATATTTTTGAACACAAGGCCATGTTGGCTTAATTTTGCCACGCTGTAGCGCGGGTCAATGGGCATTTGTTGCAGCGAATTGGGCGCAAGATATTCGGCAATACGTGGCCCACCCGGCCCAAGCAAATAGTTACATTGCGGCGGCCCACACAAAATTAGCCCAGCATTAGCATCGCTAAAACGATGAGGCTGATCGAGCAACACAAAATGCAAAATCGCGGCTTCTTCGTTCACGGCTGGGTCGGCATTCGGCACAACCACAATCACCTCGTTTGCGTTTTCACGCGCCAGTTGGGCGGCCCGCAACGCCGGTGCAACCGCACGATACCCGCCCGTTTCGTGGCTTGCCACAAAATTGCCAAATCGCCACACCGTAAATATTTGCCAGCCACAAACGCCAAGCACAAACACCACGATACAAAAACGCCAAACCCCATTCAGCCAACGCCCCCACCCTGCCGCCCTGCCCCATAAATAATCGGCAAAAAACGCCATTAACACAAACGGCGCAGGATACAACGGTGACACATATTGCACCTGAAACGGCTCAGGGTGACGCAAATGCGCCAAAACAGGCGAAAACCACCACATAAAGGTGATGAATAACCCGACCTGCACAGGTGAAAATAAATCACCAACCCTCTGCCTATACGAAGCGCCATTCTTAAAAGCAAGGTAAATTGGCAACAAAAGCGCCAATAATAGCCACAACATTTGCACTTCGTCGATCCATTCAAATGCCCATGCATTTTGCCATTGCCATTGCAAAATGGCGCTGCCGGTCAGGTCGCTGAGGTGTGCGCCACCGCTCAACCAAAACGCAAAACGCAAGGGCGCTAACCCTACGGCGCTGGGGGATGAGGCCAAAAGCATAGCGCGTATGTTTGCAAACGCGTGTTGCGCGTCGTAAGCCACATAAGCGGCGGCAATCATCACGGCAGGCAATAACCCTAGCCCAACCCAGCGCCACCGCAGGGTGCGGCGAAATAATAATGCCACCAGCGCAAAAACCGGCAACACATAAATAGCAGCTAAATGGGTTCCAATGGCGAACGACACACCCCATAGCGCCACCAACCAGCCTTTGGGGTTGCGGCGTTGGGTAATTTCAAGCAAGCCAATCAAGGCGATAACCGACCACAAGGCCAAAGGCGCTGTCCATAATTTGCGTGAAAGATGCACCGCCCACGGTGACACCGCAAACAATAGCGCAGACACCAGCGCCACGCGGCGGTTAAAGTAACGCGCCCCCAACAGCCATGTTGCCCCAACGGCAAGCACATCGAGCAGCACGCGATAGCCAGCAACAATATAAAAATTGGTGGTAAAAAGATAAGGCAACGCCAAAATGTAAAGCCATAGCGCTGGATGCCGCGCCACTGAACCGCTGAATGGCACGACCTGATGCCAAATGCCTTGGGCAACTTCATGCGCAAAAATGGGGGCAACGGCCTCATCGTAACGCACATCGATTTGGTCTAAGGCAAACAAACGCAACCCAGCCGCCAAAATTAAAATAACCGGCAAAACAAAGTTGCTCAAAGTGCTTTTTGAGGTCGCAGCAGAATTTTTAATCAAGCCAAGTATTATATTAAGCCGAGAGTATGGTATCATTTACCCCCGCAGGCAGTTGGGCGACGTAGCCAAGTGGTAAGGCAAGGGTCTGCAAAAC
>CAZLOF010000185.1:6126-8434 GCA_964560745.1 uncultured Thermoflexus sp. | reverse complement strand
CGATGCCACTGCGCTTTTGCTCGGCAGCCAATGCACCCACCAACCAGCCCAACAACGAGCGCGGCGGGTCATCGCGCTTATTCAGCGCCGCCAAAATTTCGTCGGTGCTAAAGACCACATCCGGCTTGGTCTCGTCATAGGGTGCGCCCGACCATGCCGTTTGCACCTCGCTCAAATTGCCGCCGCCAACCTGAATATAGCCGCGCCCACCGATAGCGGGCAACAAAGCCGCATCGGGGCGGCCGAGCAATTCTTTGCTGTCGTCGGTCGTCTCTACCCGCAAACACATGCGATATTTCATGTTGGCCCGCATTTGGTCAGACACCACACCAGTGGGGCGCTGGGCCGCCAACAACAGCGACACGCCAAACGAGCGACCCAAGCGCGTAATGCTCTCGAATTGCGTCTTGAACTCAGGGTTATTCTGAATCATTTCGGCAAATTCATCGACGATGATGAATAAATGCGGGAAAGTCTTGGGCAAAGGCGAATCGGGTCGCAGCGATGGGATGACCTTCTTGCGATATTCGACCAAATCGGCCACACCGGCCTTGGCCAAAATTGAGCTACGGCGATTCATCTCGGCATTAATGGCGGCAAAAATGCGCTCGACCTTGTTGCCTTCGAGGTTGGTAGCGATATCGACACAATGTGGCAATTGACGGAATGGCTCAACTGTCGGGCCGCCTTTGTAATCGACCAACACAAAGTTGACAATACGCGGGTCATAGCGAATGGCCAACGACGCGATCAAGGTTTGCAGTAATTCCGATTTACCAGAACCGGTTGTGCCCGCCGCGAGGCCATGCACACCATCGCCGCCAGCCTTGGCCGAGAAAATCATCTTGCGCACTTCTTTGCTGCTGATGAAGCCAATCGGAGCCGTCAACCATTCCTGATTCTCAGGCTTCATACTATCGCGCCACATGTCGGCAATCCCAAGATCACCAATACGATCGACACGGCGTTGCAACACTTGCCCATACATCTCCAACAACGTCACGGCTTTTGGAATTTCAGCCGATGGGCGTTTCAAGCCCGCCTGCGCCCGCGCCGCCTCCATCCGCTCGGCGATCAACATATACATATCCGAGCGCTGATTACTAAGTGCTAAGTCCTGAGTGCTGAGTGCTAAGTCATGAGTATTTGACTCAGCACTCAGCACTTTCAACTCAGCACTTGCGAGCATCGGCATCGCCACCTGAAACTCAAGCCGATTGCCGCGATAATTGATGAAACCACGCCCCGGGGTATCGGTCAGCGGCAAAACCCCCTTGCCGACAATCTCGGCATACGAACCAGCATCGGCCATCGTAAACGCCACCCGTTGCGCCAATAAATTAAACAGCTTATTGGGAATATCGTTATAGGCGGTTGCTGTAATGACGAAAAAAATGCCAAAACGCCGCCCATCACGCACCAGCGTCATCAAATCCGGCAAAAGATTATCATAATTCTCTTTAAATTCGGCAAAATTGTCGATCACAACGACGATGGCTGGGAAAACATGCTCAGGGTTATCTTTTACCCGTTGGTTATAGCTTTCGAGCGTCGGCTCTTTGCTCTTGTCCATACGCTCGGCGCGTTCATTCATCAACCCACGCACCATACGAAAAAGCGCCTCAACCCGGTCACGCTGGGCGGCATCAATCGTCGCGCCACAATGCGGCAACTCGCGCACCGCCCGTAACGCCCCACGTCCAAAGTCGAGACAATACATATTCAAATCGGCGGGCGAATATTGGGCCGCCAAGGCAAATAATAATGACTTGACAAAGGTCGTCTTGCCACGCCCACTCGCGCCCCACACCCCAATCGGGTCGCCCGCCACCTCAAACGTCAGCAAATGTTGGTTCGAGCTATACGGGTCGTCCATCACACCAATGGTGGCCTTGAGCGAGAGCGGCTTGCTCCAATCCATCCGCCGCCACTCATTTGGTAGGGGCACAGCATGCCGTGCCCCTACCGAGGCCCATCGCGCCAAATCAGGGCTAAGCACCACGCTCGTGCCATCCTTGCCGCCCAATTCTTCAATATAGCCCGCATCAACCGGCAGGTTAATGGGCAATTGTTCGAGCAAGGGGTCGGGCCAAGGCTTAAATTGCTTGGGGATGGCTTGTCGCCGCGCCTCAGCCGCCATTGAACCGACCAGCCAGCCCAACACCGAACGCGGCGGATCGTCAGCAGGTTTTTCGATGGCTTGCAACACCAATTCGGGCGGGTATGGCGAATTGGCGGCATCGCCAGCATAAGGCGCGCCCGACCATGCCGATTGAATTTCGGTCAACATGTCGCTACCGGCTTGGAA
>CAZLOF010000185.1:0-6116 GCA_964560745.1 uncultured Thermoflexus sp. | reverse complement strand
GCCCAGCGATGGGCGGCAGCCGCGCCGCGTCGGGGCGCTTAAGCATTTCTTTGCTGTCTTCGGCAGTCTCCACCCGCAACGAAATGCGATACTTCATGTTTGAGCGCATTTGGTCGGTGACAACCCCACTTGGGCGCTGGGTCGCCAACAACAACGACACGCCAAATGAACGGCCCAAGCGCGTAATACTCTCGAATTGCGCCTTAAATTCAGGGTTTTTCGTCACCATTTCGGCAAATTCATCGACGATGATGAACAAATGCGGAAAATAACGCGGCAATGGGCTATCGGGCGATAAATTGGGCACCACTTTCTTGCGATACTCAACCAAATCTGCCGCGCCGGCCTTGGCCAAAATCGCCGAACGGCGATTCATTTCGGCGTTGATGGCGATAAAAATACGATCAACCTTATTGCCCTCAAGATTGGTGGCGATATCGACACAATGCGGCAATTTGCGGAACGGCTCGACTGTTGGGCCACCTTTGTAATCGACCAACACAAAGTTGACGATGCGCGGGTCATAGCGAATCGCCATCGCCGCGATGAGTGTTTGCAACAATTCTGATTTGCCAGAGCCGGTTGTGCCCGCGGCCATGCCATGCACCCCATCGGCCTGCGCCTGAAAACGCAACGTATGCACATCAGTGCTGCTGATGAGGCCAATCGAAGCCTTCAGCCATTCTTGATTTTTGGGTTGCAGGCTGTCGCGCCATTTTTGCGCAATTTGCAAATCGGTAATACTATTAACCTCACGCCGGTCAAGTTTGCTAAACATTTCAAGCAAGGTCACGGTGCGTGGCAATTCGGCAGCCGGGCGTTTGCCGCCCTGCGCTTCCCAAACATGCAACATGCGGGCCGCCACCTCTTTGTAATCTTCAATATCGTCATCCAACACACCCGGCATCCCAATTTGAAATTCCAGCGGAGTCGGTTGATCTTTAACGATCATACTCACCACGCCCCGCCCCTGCACATTGTCAAAATTACGCACACCACGCCCAACAATATCGGCATACAAACTTGGCTCAGATTGCGCCAAGGTTAAGCGTTGCGTAAACAATGAATAAAATTTGGCATTGAGGTCGGTGGGAGTAGCGGCGGTAATGACAAAATACACCCCAAAAGCCCGCCCATCGCGCACCAATGTCATCAAATCGGGCAAAACGTGTTCAAAATTGTCTTTAAATTCGATAAAATTGTCGATCACAAATACAATTTCGGCCAAAATGGCGCTGGGGTTCTTGGCGTTATAGCTGGCTAAATTATTGTAATTTGCCAAACGCTCGGTGCGCTCGTTGACAAAATTACGCAACATACGAATCATTTGGTCAACCCGCGCCGCATCCGATGGCTTGATCACCGCGCCAATATGCGGCAAATCACGGATGTCTTTGAGGCCATCGCTACCAAAGTCGAAAATATATATATTGAGGTCACGCGGGGTGCGTGTGGCCGCCAAACCCAACAACAAGCTCTTGATGAAGGTGCTCTTGCCGCGCCCGGGGCCACCAAACATCACCACCGGCCCGTCGGCCATATCGATGCTCAATACGCGCTGCTCGGCCTGATATGGGTTATCCATAATACCGACCGGAGTCGATAATGCGCGGGGCTTATTCCAATCAAAATCGCCCCACCCCCCCGCACCAGTCGTGGTCAATGCGTCTTGCCACAACTCTAGCCACGACTCAAGATCGGGGTTAAGCACCAACGTCTTGTCATCACGCAAAGCCCGCTCAGTATTTAAATAACGCGCATCGATCGGACGGGTCAAACATAAATAGTTGGGTAATGGGTCGGGCCAAGGCTTATTTTGCTTGGGCACACCATCGCGCTGCGCCCGCGCCGCCGCAATGCCAACCAGCCAATCCATGACAGTGCCCGGATATTCGCCGGGTTTCAGTTTTAGCGCCTCGGCCAATTCGGTGCGCGAGTAAAGCGGCGCGTCAACCGAAGCGGTATTGCTCGGCATTTTTTCCTCATCCAGCCAAATCACATCTTTTAGCGTAATTTTGCGCTCGTCGCTATAAGGTTTGCCAGCCCACGCCACTTGTATTGGGGTGATGACATCATTGCCCACTTGAATATAACCGCGCCCACCGAGGTTGGGCAAAAATGCAGCATCGCCAGTGCCAAGTAACTCTTTGCTGTCGTCAGGGGTTTCAACCCGCAAACAAATGCGAAACTTCATATTGGCCCGCATTTGATCGGACACAAAACCCGACGGGCGCTGTGTTGCCAACAATAGCGACACGCCAAAAGCCCGGCCAAGCCGCGTCACGCTCTCAAATTTCGATTTATAGTCGGGGTTGCGCGTAATCATCTCGCCAAATTCATCGACAATGATAAACAAATGCGGAAAATCGCGTGGCAACAGACTATCGGGCGGCAAATTGGGCACAATCTTTTTTCGATAATCGACCAAGTCTTTAGCGTTCACTTTAGCAAGTAACGAGGCGCGTTGCTCCATCACCGCTTGAATCGCCACAAACATGCGCTCAACGGCATTGGCCTCTTTGTCGGTTAACACATCGACCACATGCGGCAAATGACGAAACGGCTCGACGGTTTGCCCGCCTTTAAAATCGACCAGCACAAAATTAAGCACACGCGGGTCATATTTCAACGCCAATTCCAAAATCAGCGTCATAATTAATTCAGATTTGCCCGAACCCGTCGTCCCAGCGATCATGCCGTGCACCCCATCGCCGCCTTCTTTGGCCGAAAAAATCAGGCTACGCACCTCTTTACCGCTCAACATACCCAAGGGCGAACTGAGCCAATCTTGGTTTTTGGGCACAATGCTGTGTTGCCAATTGGCTGGCAAGGGCAATTTATCAACCGTGTCGATGCGTTTGCCTTCGATAATCGAATGCATTGCCAGCAAATCAATCGCACGTGGCAAATCAGAGCCAAATGGGCGCTGCAATTCGAGCCGCCGGATGCGAGCTGCAAAATTTTGGCGGGCATCGTTGGCACTCAGGCGGTCGGCCTCGCCGAGGTAACGCTGTGAATTTAGCCCCACTTCGGCATAGCGAAACACCACCCGATCACCCACCGATTCGACCTCAACCAAGCCCAAACATTCGCTAGGAATTTGAGTGACATTATTAGCAACAAATAAAATAGATGCGCCCAACTGCGGGCCACGTGTATTAATGATATTAACGACGGCCTCAGAAGCAACATCTTTTAAAGGAGAGGCTGCGGTCATGTCCCCTAGCACGTCCACTACCACCAGTAAAAAGGGCAAAGAAATACCCGCTGCACCAGCACTACTATTGTCTGCGTCACGCAAACGCACTTGGCGTTGGTCTAACTCTTTTTTGATGCGCCCCCAAAAGGCTTGGGTATCGCTGGTTTGTGCCGAAAAGCACAATTGATCGTATTGACGGTCTTCTTCAGCCACACCGTTATCCTCTTGCGAGGCGACATGTGGCAGCCACTTGGCCCATTCCCATTGCGGTTTTTGAGTCGGATGCCCGATGACAAATAGACGGGTGTCTTGGGCCGAGTGAAAAGCGGCAAAATGGCCGATGCTGGCCCGCACAAAATCAGCAGTTTGGGCGGCATTTTTGCCTGCAATCCCAATGCTGTGCCGCCCGACTGCGCCATCAACCACCGAGCGCAGTGGAATCGTCACCGGCACATCGGTTAAGACTAACGAATCGTCTGCCAATTTTCTCGCATCTTTATGCAGGCTTGAATTCCCCGCGCCTTCGCCCTCTTCAAATTTATAGATCACGGTCGAGGGGCGGCTACCCATGCCAAGCCGAATGGCCCCAAAATCGCGGTCAGTGCTGCGGCGCTCCCACAGGCGTGAGCCAAAGCGGCTGGTTTCTTTGCGGGCGGCAATTTCAAGCAAGGCTGAAGTGTCGGGGTAATGGTGCAAATAATGCATACGCTGGGCGTTATGCGAGCGTGTCATCTGATTGCGCAGCTCGCGCAATTGCTCTTGATAGGCCTTGCGACGGGCCGCCATTTCGCGGCGTTCACCCAACATACTCGACACCGAAAACCCAACCGATAGCACCATCATGATGCCGGTAATAATCATGCTAGAAGGGTTCCCTGAACCAGATGCAAGGCCAAAGCCAACGGTTGAAATCACCGGCAACAGCAATTGCATCAGCAGGTTCATCGGCTTATCTTCCGCTTCGGGCGGTTTCGGCACCTTATATTCGCCAAAAGGCAATTCTTGCTGTATGCGTGGGGGGCGGTCGATTCGTTCCATAGTAAATTACGAATTACGAATTACGAATTACGAATTAATTGCAATTAATTTTGCGTTTTTAATTCGTAATTCGTAACTCGTAATTCAAAGTTAGCCGATTGTGTTAAAAATAAGGGTCATTTGGCCGATCTTGAGCGTAGCACCGGCGGATAATGGCACACGTTCACCATATTTAATTTTTTTGCCATCTAAATAAACCGGGTTGCGACCTTGAATATCTTCGATATAAAACAAGCCATTGGCCTCGGTGATGCAGGCATGGTGGCGTGAAACCGTCGGCGAATCTTGAAACGGCTCAAGATCAACGGCCAACAGACGGTTGCGTTTGGGGTCACGCGCATCTAATCGTCCAATCAACGCCGGTTGCCAGCGCAGGTCAAATTCAAACAGCGTGTTTTGCTCGCGCACAAACACGCGGGTAAATTTGCGGCTAAATGGCTTACGCTCGGCGCGTTGAATGGCATCGAGTGTGCCGCTGGGGCGGCTAATTTTCATACAGGTTAGGGTGCTGTTATCACCAATGCCAAGTTGATCTAGCCCAGCTTCGGTGCTAAGGGCTTGGCTTGAGTTTGGACGCAGCAACATTAACTCGCCATCAATATTGAATTTGTCTTGAATGGTGGCAATTAAATTTGCCACAGTGAGGCTGCTGCGCACATTGACAGCACGTTGACCAATACTGTTTGGTTTGATATCAAGCGTTAGGTTTAAACGATTCATCATGGTTAAATCACCCGCGTATAGCTGTATTCAACAACACATATAAACCCGAAATGACAATCGAGAACAAAAGTGCGCCAATAATGGCTAAAGCGACATAATAACGAATGGGTTTAGTGCGCTTTTCGATCGGCGGAATGCCATAGACTTTGACCAATGTCGTTTGAAAATCGACTATGCTGGCAAAGCGTTTTTGCGGCGCAATGGCCTGCTCGATAATGGCAGGCACTTGCGCCCCTGCCAATTCGGGGCGCTTGAGCGCCAATGGGGTGCGATTGGCAATCACTTGTTGCCGCAGTCGATCATCACGGGTGACTGCCGTCGCCGCATAGCCAGTATGCCCAGCCAACATCTCGTAAAAAATCATGCCTAACGAATAGGCATCGGCGGCAGGCGTAACCGCCTGCGCACCTAATTGCGCCAACACCTCGGGCGCGGCATAACTCGGCTCGACCAGCCGAAACATTTGCGCCAAGTTGTAATTGGCGGCATCTTTGGGGCGGAAACACCAACCATAATCGAGCAACGTAGCCCGGTAATGACCTTCGCTGTCTTTATCGACATAAATCATATCTGGCGTAAGGCCCATATGCACCAATTCTTTGTCGAGCGCCAAACGCATGGCAGCCGCAACCGTAGTGATAATGCCAGCGGCCTCAGTATGCCAAATATTTGGGTTTTCGAGCAAGGTATGGCTAAGCAAAGACCCGGGTATGGCTTGAAAAACGCTGTAAACGCGGGTTTGATCGTCTACCGTCACTTCACCATAGGCTTTGTCGGTTTTGCTGGGGTATGGCGGCAACCAAGCGAGGTGAATGAGACGCGGCTGGGCGAAAAATTTTTGCATGAATGACGGCGGACGTGGGGCCATTAATTGCACCCACTTGGCGTCACGCTTCAAACGCGATTCACATTCATCATCGCGGTGCGCAACCTTTAGCCAAACCGGTTCTTCATTACGGGCGGCTTCGTATAATACTGCCGTGCGCCACACCGCAATTATTTTGATCACCTTGAGGTCAGCCACATAATCGCCATAATCAAATACGGGGTAGCCTTGTTCGGCTGGGCAATCACGATCCGAACACCACAAGTGCCCATCTTGGGTTGTTTTGTCACATCGTTCACAGAATCGTTTGATCATAGAAGCGTTGAGTGT
>CAZLOF010000184.1:6056-8453 GCA_964560745.1 uncultured Thermoflexus sp. | reverse complement strand
TCGTTTTGGGACTGCACATCATTTTGACTCGTTTCTCCCTAGTGCAGGGCGCACTTCTAGCGTGGTTCATGGGTTTTGTCTTGATGTGGCTTGTCACAGGCAATTTGCTAGTCCTTCCCTTGCCTTTGTTAGTTTACGCCATTCCGCTTAGTCTGCTTGAGGTCTTTGTGGCAGCTTGGCTTCTTCTAAAGCTATCGAGGCAAATTAAATGAGCGGGTTGAGCAACACAGCCAAAATGGCCATTGATGCGTATGGAGGGGCTGATCGATGGCTTGGTAATAAACGTGTACGAGCGGTTATTAGTGCCAGCGGTTTAGCCTTTACCTTGAAACGCAGACCAGCATTTGAACGTGCTGTTGTGGAGTGTGACATCCATCGCACATATTGCCGCTTAACACCTATTGGTCAACGTGCTGATGTGACTGGCGTACTCGTCGGTCAAGACGTAGAGTTGCAGGATACCTCTGGCACTGTGCTTGAGCGGCGTGAGTCCGCGCGAAGGCTCTTCCCCTTTGGTCGCCGAACATTCTGGTGGGATGACATGGATATGGCCTATTTTGCTTGCTACGCGTTTTGGAATTACTTAACGTTGCCGCGGCTGCTCATGAATCCTGACATTGTTTGGAACGAGTTGGAGGCGGGTCACTTGAGAGCACAGTTCCCAGCGCACATTCCTACCCACAGCCGTAGCCAAGATTACTATTTCGACACGCAAAGCGGTCTTTTGCAGCGTTATGATTATTCGGCCGAGGTCATCGCCCCTTTTGCTCGCCCTGCTAACGTTGTACTCCGTCATTCAGCGCATGAAGGTATTACTTTCCCCGCCGAAAGAAAAGTTACGCCCATTGGTTTTCGTAGCAAGCCACTTTCTTCGCCTGTTCTCATTCATATTGTTGTGCACGAATTTACGCTGGTGTCTTAGATGGACGCAATCAACCGCTTTTTTGAAGAACTGCCAATCACGTTTGAAGAGATAACCGTTTGGGGTGACAATCGTCAGACGCCATTGAAGGTCATTACGTATCTGACGGAAAACGTGCCTCCACTTGAATACGTCACATCTGTTCGCGCAATCGTTGTGAATGATGCCATGACATCTGTATTGACATGTGAAAACACGGATGGTGAAACACACATTGTTCCCGGCGGACGAAGAGAAGCGGGTGAGGAACTGAACGAGACGTTGAATCGCGAGGTATTGGAAGAAACGGGCTGGCAAGTCGGCAAAACCAAGCAGATAGGAGTTTGGCGCTTTGAACATTTGGGACCGAAGCAGGCAAGTTATCGCTATCCGTATCCCACATTTCTACAAATCATTTACGGCGCAGTTGCAGAGAGAGAAGTCGAAGGTGCAAGGCAAGCCAACGACTACGAAATTGGATCGAAATTCATGGGAATCAGCGATTTTCTGAAAGTGCAACTTGAGCAACCAAGCCAAGTCAGGTTGTTGGAACACTTTCTGGGCAAAAGTCTCGCGTAGCCAAAACGGCGCAACAAAGCTTGCAGCCGACGCTCAAGGCCGCACAAAACTCGAGCCGCGGGAGGCTTTATGGCGGCCTTGGCACGGCTGAAGCTATCGTTAACCTATCAACTCAAATTGACCCTATAATCTTAACAGCGGGATAAACCATGAACAGGGTCAATAAAGCAACCCAAACCCAATTAACCAATATCCAAGTAAAGACCGGCAAAACGCTTGAGCAACCCTATGCTGTCATTCGCGAGAGCGGGCTTATCAAGCACAGTGAAATCATGACTATGCTCAAGACGGGGTTGGGACTTGGGCATGGTGATGCGAATGCGCTCGCACTCGCTTACAAGAACAGTTTGGAGGTCCAACTGCCTGAGCGTAATGATGTGCTCGATGAAATCTACCTTGGCCCGAAGGCCGGTCTTCGAGCCATTCACGAACAACTGGAAGGCAAAATGACCGAGCTAGGCGCGTTTAAAATTGCGGCAACTACGCCATTCTCATAAAAAGGATCATTACACAATGCGAAAAATTATCGGCGGTGTTTTTCAATCACTTGATGGCATCATGCAGTCCCCCGGACGGCCTGAAGAGGATCGCGCTGGCGGGTTTGACCTCGGCGGCTGGCTTGGGGCATTCACGGATGCCACGACACGCGATGCTGTGATCGGCTATCTCCTCGGTGCACCCTATGACCTCTTACTTGGGCGCAAAACCTATGACATTTTTGCCGCGTATTGGCCCTTCATGCCTGATAGTAACCCTATCGCCACCAGATTTAACGTAGCTGCCAAGCATGTCCTCTCACACGGCAATGCCCCGCTCGGCTGGAATAACAGTCGCAAACTGCCGACAATTGATGCCGTCAAGCAACTCAAGGCCACCGATGGCCCAGACCTCCTCATTCAAGGGAGCGCGACCCTTTA
>CAZLOF010000184.1:0-6046 GCA_964560745.1 uncultured Thermoflexus sp. | reverse complement strand
CCCTTTATCCGCAACTGCTGAGCGCAGGTCTCATCGATAGGCTGCATATTCAAACCTTCCCCATCGTGTTAGGCAAAGGCAAGCGGCTTTTTGGCGAAGGCGCACCTGCTGAAAACATGAGGCTTGTGAGCAGTGTTGTCTCAACAACTGGCGTAATCGTCGCAACGTATGAACCCACCGGCCAATCGCCCACCCTATCACCTGAACCCCCAAACCCCAGCGATGCAGAGATGGCACGCCGTGAGCGCGTGAAACGCGAGGGCTGAACCCTGATGGGATAAAGACCAAGGAGAGGTAAGTGATCCTCAGCAAGCAACGAGACCCAAGGCTCATTACCCTCCGACGTGGGGGCACGCTGCATGATGCCGATCATCATTTGCTTGCAATCTGGGCCGCCGATTGCGCACAACACGTATTGCACTTCTTTGAGGACATGCAACCCAGCGATGGTCGCCCACGCCATGCGATTGAACTAACGCGGGCTTGGGCGCACGGCGAGGTGACAATGACGCAAGCCCGAACCGCCGCGGGTCATGCAATGGCAGCCGCGAGGGTGATGAGCGGCGCGGCAAGAGAAGCCGCCTATGCAGCCGGGCAAGCTGCGGCAGTAGCCCATGTGGCAGCGCATGAGTTGGGTGCAGCGGCCTACGCAATTCGGGCCGCCCGCGCCGCCGCCGATAAAAGCAAGCGTGACGAAGCCGGTCGCTTAGAATGTCAATGGCAACGCGAGCAACTTCCCCGCCAAATCAGAGAACTCGTGCTCGACGACCAAAAGTTGCGCAAAGCGGTGTGCTGGTTTCTGTTCAATTAAAAAGTTGTTATTTTTCTCTAAATATTTGCGGATTATAATATATTTTTCGGGTATTAATTCGCTTTACGCATGATTTTTGTATCATCTCAAAAACAAGGTAAATAAAACAATTTTTCATTACATCTTTAGGGTTTACCTCGAATGATTGAGATGATATTGATTTTTCATCACAAAACACATCAAGGACACAAAGATAAAAGTGAGCAGCATAAATCTTTGTGTGCTTCGGCGATGAAATAATGATCTTGTGTGTAACGCAAGTTATTAAATATAGCAAAACCATAACAATCTGGAGGTAAAAATGCCACAACTATTTGGGTTCGATAAGGTGGAAATTCGGGGTCCCAAACCCCTCCCGCTCATTGGTACGATGCTTAGCCTATACAACTTGTTAGATGATCCGGTCAAAATAGCGTTTAATTTGCGTAATCAGGGGAATGTTGTTGCGTTGATCGATCAAAACCCGGCCGTCGTATTTATATTCGGAGCCGAGCGCAACCGCGAAATTCTGTCGCAATCAGCGTTGTTCCAGCACGACGAAGACCTCATTAAAGCACCGCCCGGCAGTGCGATGAGCAAAATGCGCTACGGTATGGTGGTCATTAATGGAGACCTGCATAAGCGACATCGCAAACTGATGCAGCCAGCTTTTCAAAAAAGCGCCCTAGATGGCTATGCCCCCGATATCGTTGCAACCACCCGCGTGATGCTTGAACAATGGAAAGTTGGCGAGATTCGCAAGATTGACGATCTCTGCCGTGAAGTCACCCTCGCAATGGCGATGAAATGCTTCTATGGGCTTGATATTGGCAATGATGCTCACAAATTGGGACATTTGGCGGAAGAATGGGGTAAAACATTGGTCGCTCCCACCACCATCCTAATGCCGTTCAATATCCCCGGGTTTGGTTATTGGAAATCGTTGAAATTGGGCGAAGAAGTTGTCAACTATCTCGATACCATTATTGAGAAAAAACGCCAATTGGGTGACGGGCAGAAAGATGTGATGTGGATGATCATGAATTCCCGTGACAACGACGGCAAGACACTATCGGACGATGAACTCGCCGCGCAAGCCGCCGCGCTGTTCTTCGCCGGTCATGAAACAACCGCCATTACCCTTGCTTGGACCTTGTTTCTCTTAGAGCGACATCCCGCCATTCACGCCGCGCTGATGACCGAGATCAATACCGTCCTCGGTGGGCGTGACCCTGGATCTGATGATATCAACCACATGCCTGTGCTTGATCGCGTCATCAAAGAGTCGATGCGTATTTTGCCTGCCGTGCCCTTTTTGTTTATGCGGGTGTGTGCCGAAAACACCTCAGTTGGCGGGTTTGCTGTGCCAAAAGGCAGCAATATGATGCTTAGCCCATTGGCGGCCCATCATGACCCCAATATTTACCCTGACCCCAAACGCTTCAAACCCGATCGTTGGATCGATAAGCCCCCCTCGCCTTATGACTATATGCCCTTTGGGATTGGCGCACGCGCTTGTATCGGAATGATTTTCGCTGAACGCGCCCTTCGATTGATGCTCCCCATGATCTTACAACGCTTTCGTTTCGCAATGCCTGCGGGTACACGGGTCAATCGGTTGACCCGTGGCAATATCTTGCACCCCCGTCATGGGCTACCCATGCGCATCGAGGCGGCATCAACCCCCGCGCCACCACCCGCCCCAATCGTCGGTGATATTCACGAGTTGCTGGAATATTGAAAACGCCAAGATTTCGGAGCAAAATGAACAAACCCAAAGCCATTAACACCCCAATGCCAGCCTTAATCTGGCTGCACGGGGGCGGCTATGTGATGGGTAAACCCGAGTTACCTGAGCGCAAAAGCTCAATCGCTTTGGCTGGGAGTCATATTTGGGGCAACCATGCAGGGCGCAAAACGTACTTTCATGATTTTGATATGTTTAATCCGCAGTTGCCCATCATTCAGGCGTTCTGGCAATCACAAATTGCGGCGTTGCGAAAGTATCTGTTGAATTAGTAGAAAATTTAGGCTATATTTTAAAGTGATTCACTCAAATAGAACATTTGTTTGAATACCAAATTTAAAATCTCTATTTTAGAGAATCACTTCAATTTTTAACAACTATCTTATCAACTCGTAGATGCAATCTGCTTTTGATGTATTCGTGACTGTGTTATGGTTGGCATAAGTGCTGGTGTTTGCATAATAGACGGAAAACCATGTTGCAACAGCGCTGCAGCATAATCTTGTGCTAACATGAGCTGTTGCTCATGCAACTCGAGCTGTCCATAAATCCGCATTGCAGCACAACGACTACGTGCTCGAATTTTAGCAACCTTTTCTTCAACAATAACATCTTGAAAACTTCTTGGTGCGATCACAGTACTAATCGTGAAACGATAAACTGTAACTCCCATAGCACGCAAACGAATCGTAAGCCGATCGCGAATCATCTCTCCTAACATTTCACGATCCAATAATCCGCACAATGCACGAGCATTGTATTTTCCTAACGCATAACGCATATATTCTTCACCTCTTGCCTGTAGAATTGCAGTTGCTTCATGCGCCATTATTATCACAAGATTAGCAGCCTCTTTAGAGTCATTCATTTTCTCAATTTGGTTAGGGTCAATACCATAAACCATCATCCATTCGACGCTAAAAGGAATACCATCAGATGAATGAACTTGATCCACAACCAAACTGATTGGAGCAGCGTAAATAGGGAAATGAGCTACCATCTCATGAAGAAAAGGGTTAAGAACACCAATGCTCCCAGGTTGGATTATTTTGGCGATTACGCGATGAATTTTATTGAAAACAACAATTCTTTCAGTTGCATTAGCGTGTATAAGTAGGGTTTGATCTTTTTGCATGAAGTGCCTCCGTTAAATATAATGGTAGGCATTTCCGAAAATATTTATGTCACAATAAGATGGCAATTCAGCCAAATACCCTCACAAAAAAGTGTAAACTGAAGCATATCTATATCACAACAATATCACGAAGCATATAACCACGTCCAGTTTTTGTTGCCAAATATTTTTCTTGATTTGGGTTCAACTCAATTTTTTTACGGATACGATCAATATTAGAATTAATCCATTGATCATGTGATGAGCCTTTGGTATATGGCTGATTGTTTACGGCGCGATAGATATCCTCACGCGAGCACCAACTACCCTGATGTTGGGCTAAATATATAACAATTTGTAATTCAATTGGAGTCAGTGATATTTCTTCTTTTTCACGCCAAACCCGACGCTGTACTAAATTTACATATAATTTCATATCTGGGGTACCGCTTGTTCGAGATAATTGTCCACTAATTAATGCGGCAGAGATAAGCAGCTTGTAACCGTGCAAAATGTCAGCAGCCGTTGGGTGATCGATTAAATTGATTTGCGATAAATGTGCAACAACATGCAGCAACAATACAGAATAATAATCTGAAGCGGCGATACCCCCATATTCTTGGGCTTGTTTCCGAATGGTTTGCACTACCTGTGCTGCACGCCGGGGGATATCATTCAAATTTAAAATATCGCTAAGTTCAAAAGACAAATTCTTTGTCAAACACTTTTCCATCTCATACCATTCACGCAATGATCGTATATCACTCAATTGATAACGAATTTCGACCTCAAGGCTAATAAAAGGTTGGCTAATTTCCATATCTCCAGCATCGGCAAAATGCGTAAGCCAAATATTAGCACTGTCATCTATAAGAATAGTATCGCTACGTAAGTTACCCGGCAAAGGTCGAAGCATTACGGGTTTCGATTCAAAAACAGGTGATTCTGTTGGTAAAATAACAGTGAAGTTGCCACGTGGGGTGCTAAATAACAAAACCCCATCCTGCTCACTACATATTAATTGCGCAATCGCTTGCTTAGGCTGAAGTAAATCAGCATAATGCTTTAACAAACTAGGCAAGTTAATATCTTGTAAAAGATTAAGTCGTCTTTTCCACCAATCAATTATTGTTAAAAATTCACCTTGTCTTGCCTTTGTTGACCACTTGGGTAAATAGCTAGCATATAAGTTAACTAAGCCATCTACAGCAAGTTTGATATTAGCAGTTTGATACACGCTTTTCAGTGTTCTTAATTGATCTACCTCAGGTGCATCATTCAGCAAATAGCAAGCAGTCTCAAAGTGTGTCGTTGTCAAAAAGCGCACATTACCGCGAACTGATGACATAATTTGTGGATATACGTGATTTTTTACTGTCAGGAAAAAATTTTTAAAATTAAAAAAATGATCCTCTGTTGAAATAAGAATACCTAATTGCTCTTTGTCTACCCAAACTAATTTTTCAAACTTAACGCTATGGCTATCTAAAAATAATGACCGCACCAAGAATTCAAACTCACCAACGCGGCTTTGGACAAAATTCCCATCCAGCTTACCAAAAATCCTTCGTGGGATACCATAATCGGTAAAATCTCCCCAATGAATCACTAAATCTTTGTTATAAATGATTAAAGTCTCGAAAGCTTCATTAATGGCATCTTTTAGTCTTTTAAAAATATCTTTCTCTGATTTCGCAATAATATCTACACAATGTCCACTTTTGCGCGTTTCACGATAAAACTCAGTGGCAAGTTCTGCATGATTGGTTAAATAAATTTTGGGGATATCTGGATAATCAATCCCAATTAACAAACCGCTGCGATCAGTTTCATCATTATCGTCATCTAAACGAACATCTAAAACAAGCAGGTTAGCCCATTGATTGGCCAAAAATTCACTAGCGCTTTTTTTATTATCCACTGCCACAACATCACGATAGCCCCACTTTTTTAGCTGTGACTTTACAAGCATCGAAAAGTCGGGTGAATTTTGAGCAATGAGGATGATGGGGCAAAAAGTTTCATGAATGTGCAAATAAAATTCCTTCCCGTCTCAAAACACGTGTTATCTCAAACCTAGTCTTTCCATCTAAAAAATTGGTCCGATGAAATCGAATTTGACCAACACCAGCAATATTAGAAAATTCGTTACAACCATGCTCTAACATTACAATTGCTTTCTCAACGCCTAAATATGCCTGAAACAAACCAATTTCGTGAATAACATTTTCACTGGCATGCCAAGTTCCATCTTTATGCTCATGTTCAGCCGTCATAATTAAAAATGCAAAACTAGAGTCTTTAAGCATTGTAAACAATCTATTTGTAGTAAGCTGGCCAGCAACCAATTCAGAGTGAAACTCAATAACTTCAAGGTGTAATTCCTCCTTTAGAT
>CAZLOF010000183.1:0-8473 GCA_964560745.1 uncultured Thermoflexus sp. | reverse complement strand
GAAAAAGGCTATGCCGGCAAAGCGGCTGAACCCCGCAATGATATTGCTGGCTCGGTCGCCGCCGAAAAAACCTTCACATTGAATGTGACGACATCGAGCGGCAAGACCTATAAGTATGGTGGTTTGGCGATTGCGCGGCATGATAACGGGGTGATGTCTATTCGCCGTATACTCATCACGCCTGAAGCCTTGGCGGCTAACCCGGGGGTGTTGCAAAAAATGATCGATAGCTATAAGGTTGCGGCCCCAGCCCCAGCCGAAGCCAAACCACTTACTATCGGCAAATTGACCACTTACAAGCATAAATCGGGTGTATTTCAAATCGATGTGCCATCGGATTGGAAAGTGACGGATCAGAGCAAAACGGGCACAGTGTTAGTCAATTTTGTCGAGCCAAATCAACGTGCATTGATTGTCGTAGAAGCATTCAGCACCAAAGATAAAAGCAATAGTGATGTGCTTAAAAAAGCTTTAGAAACCTATGTTAATAAAGGGTATGGCGATATGCTAAACTTTAAAGCCGATAATCCTAAAGCCGAAGGCGAAAATTCAGCCGGTATGACATTTGTGTTTGACCTTGTAAGTAATGGCAAAACCACGAAAATGGTGGGCGCGGTTTATATTGATCGCACAGCAAATACCATTAGTTATTTGCGCAGTGTATTGCCTTTGGCAGAAGCCGGAAACGTTGAAAAAGTTTTTGATACAATTGGTAACAGTTTTAAAGTGAATGGCGCGGCAAAAATTTAGAGCTGCTTACTCCCATTCCCCCCGAAACCGCCCTAAAGTGTATTTGCTTTAGGGCGGCTTTTTTTGTCTATCCTAAAATTAAAAAAAGCCGCCGATTTCGCCCCATGTCAGTATGATAAGCAAAATAGAGGTAACTAAAACAAATTTTCGCCGAACTGACTATATGGCCTTCAAAGGCCATATAGTTCAGTTCGGCATTACGTTTTTGGGGTGTACCCGAATAAGGGTGTAAAAAAAGCGAGTGCACTCATATTTGAGCGCACTCGCTGGACGGGGAGGCAGGGATTCGAACCCTGGGTCCAGTTTTACCCGGACAACCGCTTAGCAGGCGGCTCCGTTCGTCCACTCCGGCACCTCCCCTAAGCTAAATTAGAAAAGTTAAGTTGCAAAAATCTTTATTTCCGCAAGAAAACAATTCCTAACGGAAAGGGTGAGATTTGAACTCACGGTGAGCCTAAAGACCCACAACGGTTTTCAAGACCGCCGCATTAAACCGCTCTGCCACCTTTCCAAGCAGGGCTAGATTTTATCATAAGACAAAAGAAGGTCGAAAGAATTTGGATAAATTTAAGTATCTTAATGTAATGCTGAACGCACCATCACTTGGTGTTTGGAGAGGGTTTAACCCTCTCCAAACACCAAGTGATGGTGCGTTCAGCGAAAATTTGTTTTAATTTTTACCGTTTAATGATTTGCAGCCAACAAACGTTGGCGTTTTTCGCTGAGGGCGGCCATCAAGGTTTCAAATGATTTGGCGAATGAGGCAACGCCTTCAGTTTGTAAGGCTTCAGCTACCGTATGAATATTGATGCCCAACTGCATCAATTGCGCCAAAGTTTCATATGCTTGTGCGACATTCACATCAATGGTGCGGGCTGCGATGCCATGATCGAGAATTGCAGTCAGGGTAGCGGGGGGCACGGTGTTGACGGTATCGGGGCCGATCAGGGTGTCGATGTAAAGAACATCGGAATATTTTGGGTTTTTGGTGCCAGTGCTGGCCCATAATGGGCGCTGCACCCGTGCCCCTGCTGTCGCTAGTGCCGACCAGCGTGCTCCGCTAAACAATTCGCCAAAACGGGCATAGGCAACCTTGGCGTTGGCAATGGCCGCTTGGCCCATGAGAGCGGTTCCCCCTTCGACTTTTTCGAGCAGCTTGTCGATGCTACTATCGACACGGCTGACGAAGAATGAGGCGACTGATGCAACTTTGCTTAAATCGCCGCCGCTAGAAGCCCAATCTTCTAAACCGGCAAGGTAAGCATTGGCGACGGCTTCGTATTGGGCTGTGTCAAAAATAAGCGTGACATTGACATTCACCCCGGCCCCAATTAGGGCGCGAATGGCAGGGATGCCAGCGGGGGTGGCTGGCACTTTGATCATGACATTGGGGCGACCCAAGGCTGCAAAAAGGCGTTTGCCTTCGGCGATGGTGCCGGGGGTGTCGTGGGCCAAGGTGGGGCTAACTTCGAGGCTAATAAAACCATCGGCCCCAGCGGTGTGCTCGTAAATAGGGCGCAGCAAATCTGCACCACTGGCGATGTCGGTCGTCGCTAAGGTTTCATAAATCTCGGTGACGCTTTTGCCTTCGTTGGTTAGGCGGCGAATATCGGTATCGTAATCGGCGCTGCCTGCGATGGCTTTTTCGAAAATGGTGGGGTTGCTGGTGACACCCGTAACGCCTTTGTCAATTAAGGCTTGCAAATCGCCCATTTCAATCAGGGCACGGCGAATGTTGTCATACCAAATGCTTTGTCCGAGGGCATTAATTTGGTGAAGGGGGGTAGTATTCATAATAATAGATAGCGAATCAGGCATTTATAACGACCAAAATCACAATTAAAGCCGCAATAATAAAAAACACAGTGAGGTTAAACCGACGGGTGTTAAACCGGCGGGTTTGCCGCCACGAAGAATAACGTCGTCGATAACGCTGGTAACGATTTCGCATGGGGCTAACTATACACTGCGATAAAAATAGTTTCGTCCACGATTTTTACCTCAAATTGCCGCAAACGCCGCCGGTCGGTGAGGCATTGGCCGGTCAATAAATCAAACTCCCAACCATGCCAAGGGCAGGCTAAAATTTCGCCATCGCGCCCCCAAATCATTTGGCCGGGTTGCGATTCGAGGGTGGTGCCATCGACCCGCCCGACACAAATGGGCGCAAGCTCGTGTGGGCAAATGTTTTGCACCGCTACGATTTTTCCATTGACGTTAAATACGCCAATGGCTTTGCCAGCCACGGTGACCAATTTGCGAGCGCCTGGCGGTAGCTCATTCAAGCTCGTGATTTGATATAGGGACATAGGGATTTTGGATTTTGGATTTTAAATTTTGGATTGATTTTGAGGCGTGGTGTGGGTTGGTGTTTTTCGTGCGTTCGTCGAGGCGATAAAGCGCCCACGCTGTATCACGCAATACTTGTTGCCGGTGGGCGGCTGGAATGTGCCGACCGACAAAATCGGGGGTATCGCCATCCCAATGTGGGTAATCGCTCGAAAACATCAACATTTTCTCAATCGGCATCATGGCCAATAAGGTTTGTAATTGTTGCGGGTTTTCGGGTTCTTCTATGGGTTGGGTGGTGAGCAAAATATGCTCGTAGGCATAGTGGCTGGGCGGGTGAATGAGCCAGGGTGATAATTGACGCAAGGCTTTCCAATTTTTATCGAAGCGCCACAAAAGGGGTACAAGCCACGACACACCGCCTTCGATCATGACAAATTTGAGTTTTGGGAATTTGACAAATACGCCTTCACTAATCAAACTGATTAGATGCGCCAAATAGCTGCCAACTAAACCGGTGTGCCATTCGAGATAATTGCTGGGGTAGCCTGCCGCCGTCGGCACCCCCGACACGCCCAAGCCTTCGGTGCCGGGGTGAATGGCAACTGGCAAGCCACATTCTTCGGCGGCAGCATAGATGGGATGATAGAGGCGGCTGCCATAGGCTGTGCGCGAGCCGCTAGGCATGAGCACCTGCACAAATTGAGGGTGTGCCGCCCAACGGCGAATCTCGGCGGCGGCGTGCTGTGGGTCGGTGGGGGTGATATGAATGGAAGCCAGAATACGTGGACTGACAGCAAACCAATCGGTCACAATGGCCTCATTTACGCCTGACATAAAAGCACAGGCAAAATCAGTTTCGGGTGAAAGCCCGACGTTGATTAAGTCGGCATTCAAAATACCGTGTGAGAGTGCAAAACGGTCGAGATGATGTTTCACCATCGTCGCGGCATCGGCATCGACACGTTTGCCTTTTTCGGGTGAGTCATCGGGCGCAAAAACATCGCTGCGCCGCACCCCGTTGGGGTTCCAATACCCCAAGTGGCCGGGGCCAGCATTGCCGGATTGCACACGCCGCCGCCATGGCTGGGGCAAAAAATCGGCCACCCGTTGTGGGTCGATATACGGGTGAATATCGGTGTCAATTATCCACGCTGAATCATTCATTTAAAGGTATTTTAATGCCGATTGCACGATATCCCTTGCCAAACTACGCTTGGCAAGGGATATCGTGCAATTGGTGAGAACCTCTGGAAAAGACTTTTCTGGATAGCGAACTCCTTCTCTATTTAATGTAATATTTGAAATTTCACAGTTGACAGATATCCTACATGTGACTATAATATGAAAGAATGCTGAATTTACTTAGTGCCTCGACTGTGCCAACGTTGCTTAAACGCTTGGATAACCCACCGTCATTGGCGCGTTCAGCGCAAGACGCAATCCGTGAATATATTTTAAGCAATCGTTTGCCACCGGGCAGCGAATTGCCGCCTGAAACTGAGTTGGTAAAGCAGTTGGGCATTAGCCGAAATTCGGTGCGTGAAGCTGTAAAAGCTCTATCCGCTTTGGGCATGATCGAAGTGCGGCGGGGCAGTGGTTTGTTTGTAGGCGATTTTTCGCTCGACCCATTGCTCGACAGCTTGTCTTATAACGTATGGATGGAGCTTGATGCTTTGACCGATTTGTTGCAGGTGCGGCGGGTGCTTGAGGTTGGCATGATTGGGCAGGCTATTCATGAAATGCGCCCAGCTGACCACGCCAAATTAAAAACAGTTTTGGCACAAATGAAAACGCTGGCGGATCGCAATGAAGAATTCCCCGAGGAAGATCGTGAATTTCATCGCTGTTTATTTTTGTGCTTAAATAATAAAGTATTGCTTAAATTACTCGACACTTTTTGGTTGATGCTCAGACGTGCAATTGAGAATTTAGAAATTGCCAATGTAGATGTGATGCGCACTTACGAAGATCACGCCGCGATTGCACATGCCGTGTTTATTGGTGACGTTGTTACATCTCAAGTAAAGCTAGACCAACATTATGCCGGGGTAGCCATCCGCCTGGAGAAGGCGCGCAAAGCCATTTCTAAACCCTAAATTATGATTGTTTCAAATTTAACCCATATTCATGCGCAAATTCGCATGACACCCCATTTCGAAAAAGCATTTCAGTTTTTAAGCCAAGCCGATTTGGCGGCTTTGCCCGATGGGCGGGCTGTAATCGATGGTGACAATGTGTATGCCGAAGTGCAGTCGTATAACAGCAAACCCCATGCAGGGGCAAAATATGAGGCACATCGGCGGTATATCGATGTGCAATATGTGGTGTCGGGCGAAGAGTATATTGGCTGGACACCCATCGAAAAGCTAAATATCACCACGCCATATCATATCGAGCATGATTATTTGCTAGGGGATGTGGCTGCCAGTGATGTGATTTTAGTGCGGCTACAAGCCGGGCAATTTGCCGTGCTTTACCCATTTGATGCCCACGCCCCACGTTTGGCAATCGATGCGCCGATGGCGATCAAAAAAATTGTCGTAAAAGTGGCTGTCGATTAATTGTGATTTTGATTCAGGCTTAATTTGACAATGTCAACTTAGAAAAGGCGTATGCCAATTTCACTTTATTTACCCTTGCCCTAAGCAAGGGCGAATAGAGTGAAATTGGCTCAAATGGCTAAGATATTGTCAAGCTAAATTCACTGAATCTATCAAAAAACAACAAAATTTAAGAGGAGGCAAAATGAAAAACAAATATATATCCTTGGCTATGGCGACCGGATTGGCGCTAGCAGCCTGTGCGGCACCCACCCCAACCGCCGCACCCAAACCCGCTGCGACAGCAGCGCCTGCCGCACCAGCGGCAACAACCGCGCCTGCCGCTCCAGCACCGGCAGCAACAACCGCACCCGCCGCAACGGCTGTGCCTGCCGCGCCTGCTGCCGCCCCCATTGCCAACACTGGCAACATTATCATCGGTGGCTTTGATGTTGGCCCAGGTGGGTTTCCAGAGCGCTTTGATAACTTTAACGCAGGTGCAGGTTACTATGCGTTTGAGTTTTATCTGAGCAAACTGGTGCGTTATTGTGATGTCACCCTGAGCAAGATGTGCGGTGACTTGGCCGAGAAATGGGAAGTTGCACCCGATGGGAAGACGGTTACATTTTCGCTAAAAAATGCCAAGTGGCACGACGGTTCAGCCGTGACTGCCGATGACGTCGTTTTCACCATCAGCCGCCAACTTGATAAAGGAGCCAGCCGCTATGCTGGTTTCTTCTCTGCCATTAGCGGCAGCAAAGATTATTCCGATGGCAAAGCCGATAAAGTCAGCGGTTTGGCTGCCGTTGACCCCAAGACCGTCAAGATTTCACTCGACAGACCCAATACGCCATTGCTCGACAGCTTGTCGTTTATTGGCATTATTCAGAAAAAGCAGTGGGAAAAAGTGCCCCCCGCAGATATGCCCAAGAGTGATATTTGGAAGAATGGCATTATTGGCAGCGGCCCATTCAAACTCTCGAAATATGTGACAGGCCAATATACCGAGTTTGTGCCATTTGATGATTATTTTGGTGGTAAGCCTAAAGTTGACAAACTCATTAACCGCTATTTCCCCGAAGCTGGCACTGCCTTGATTGCCTTGCAAAAGGGTGAAATTGACTTCACTTATGTGACTGTTGATGAATTGGATAAATTGAAGAGCAATGCCGACTTGAAGATTATTGAAGGGCCTTCACTCGTAGGGCAATCCATGTATTTGAACTTGCGCATTAAGGAGTTTGATAACAAGCTCGTGCGCCAAGCCATCATGCATGCTGTTGACCGCGATACGATTATCAAGACCCTATGGAAAGGCACGGCCTTGCCAAGCAACTGTTTCTATTCACCGGCTGGCCCTTATAACAGCAAGAATGCTAACCCCTATAAGTATGATGTTGCTAAGGCCAAGTCCTTGCTCAAGGAAGCCAATGTCGATCTTGCGAAATTGGGCGAAGTAGAATTCTTGACCTATTATGGCGACCAATTGTCGAAAGACATGTTGGCTGTTATTTCTGAGCAACTAAAGGAAATTGGTTTGAAGACGAAGCTGCGCTTTGTCGATGTGCCAACTTTCAATAGCGAGTTTTATACCAAAGAGCCAAAGTGGGCCTTGGGTTGGGTGGGTGCTGGTAACGGCCCCGAACCAGACAATGCCTATACTTCACATCACTCTAGCGAAGAATGGCCGAAGGGCATTAACATCAACGTGATCAAGAATGCCGAGCTAGATAAATTGCTCGACGCTGGTCGCGTGGAAGGTGATCCCACCAAGCGCCAAGAGATTTATCAGAAGATTTGCCAATTGAGCAATGACGAAGTGCTCCGTGGTTATATGCTCGAAAGCACCCGTTATGGGGCCGCCAGCAAGAAACTCGGCAATTTCATCTACACCCCATCACCCGGTGGTGGTCGTTACTTGGCCTACCCAGAAAAGTGGACTAAGCAATAAGCGTCTTTTGTAGGGGCGCGGTCGTGAGTAATCTCGCGCGTGAGGTTACTCACGACCGTGCCCCTACGACAAAAACCACACATCATGTACCCAAACCCACTTAAAACAAAGATCAAAAATGGCGAGTTAGTGCTTGGCACTGTGCTCGATGCGCCTACGGCGTTTGTGGCTGCCTCAGCATGTAGAACTGGAGTCGATTTTTTATGGATCGATACCGAACACGGCCCCTATGGCGCAGAGAAATTGGATGCGATTCCATCGATCATTCGCAGCAAAGGGGTTGCGCCCATGATTCGTGTGGCATGGAATGACCCAGCCCTCATTAAAAAAGCCTTTGATGTTGGGGCGGTTGCGGTCATGGTTCCGCAGATCAATACTGTAGAAGAAGCCCAATTGGCAGTGCAATATGCGCGTTACCCACCTTATGGGCAACGCGGCATCTCGCCAAGCTGGCCGGTGATTGCTGGCGAGGATTGGGTAAATGTGATTAAAACCGCCAACGAAGAGACGGTAGTCATTTTACAAATTGAAAGTGTGCAAGCCTATGAGAACCTAGATGCCATCGCCAAAGTGCCGGGCATCGATGTGCTATTTGTGGGGCCAATGGATTTATCGGCCTCATTGGGGCTAATTACCAATATGGCCTCGAAAGAAGTGCAAGATATCATGCGTGATGTGCCCAAGCGGCTTGCCGGAACCGGTATTGCCACAGGCACAACCTTGACCAATATTGCCGAATTACAAGAGAAAAAGAGCTGGGGCTACAACTTTCTCAATATCGGCAGCCCAATGGCTTATGGTGTGCCTGCGGTCAAAGAACACATCGCTACCTTACGCAACAGTTAATTTACCGAAAAGGGTAAAAATTGAGGAAACGCTGACTTCACAATCCCTTCGCAAGGGGCCAGCTTACTGGCCTAGGATTGCGAAGGGGTTGTGA
>CAZLOF010000182.1:3253-8477 GCA_964560745.1 uncultured Thermoflexus sp. | reverse complement strand
GTGCTATCGGCAACCACACCACCGGCGGCTTGTAAATAACAGGTGTCGCCCAACATTGTAATGGTGCGAATGACGATACAGGTGTCCATATGTCCATTGAACGAAAAATAACCAATTGCGCCGCCGTATAGCCCGCGCCGTTCACCCTCTAGTTCCTCGATGATTTCCATCGTGCGCACTTTGGGCGCACCGGTCAGGGTGCCAGCCGGAAACGTGGCACGTAACACATCAAACGCATCGAGATTCGGCCAGACTTCGCCTTGCACTTCGCTCACAATATGCTGCACATGTGAATATTTTTCAATCACCATCAATTCGGGCACTTTGACGCTGCCATATTTGGCGATGCGCCCAATATCGTTACGGCCAAGGTCAATCAGCATGACATGTTCAGCCCTTTCTTTGGGGTCATTCAGCAATTCTTCGGCCAAGGCAGCATCTTGGGCGGGGGTTAGCCCGCGTTTGCGTGTGCCAGCAATCGGGCGCACGGTGGCAATGCCATCTTCGTATCGCGCATGTAATTCGGGTGAAGCCCCAATGATGCGGAATTTTTGTTTTTGGGGGATATCATCCAACAACGCCCCAAAATTGAAATAAAACATATACGGCGATGGGTTAATACGCCGTAATGCACGGTAGATGGTAAATGGGTGCGCGGTGGTGCGCCGCGCCACCCGCCGTGATATTTGCGCTTGAAATGTATCGCCAGCCAAGATGTATTCTTTGGTCCGCTGCACCAATGCCTCATATTCGGCTTGGGTTTTATTTGAACGGGCAGGCGAACATTCGGCATTGGGATCGGGCGCAAGTGTCGGAATGGACGCATTGACCCGTGCCACAATCGTTTTAATGCGTGCTACCGCATCTTCGTAGGCCGCTTCAACCGTCGTATTGGCGTGAACATGGGCATTGGCGATCAACAATACGCGATGTTTGGCATGGTCAAACACCACCAAGGTATCGGCCAGAAAATAAACTGCCTCTGGAATCCCCAATACATCTTTGGCTGTATTGGGCAGCCGCTCAAATTGGCGCACCACATCATAGCTGGTATAGCCGACCAAGCCGCCACAAAAACGCGGCAAGCCGGGCAAAGGCACAAATTGATAACGCTGCATCTCGGTGCGCAACAAATCAAGAAAATCGCCTTGTTTTGGGGGCGGGTTAGCCAGCGGTTGGGCCGCAATCGGGGAAATTTCAAGCTTGCCATCGCGCAGCACATGCCGATTTAGCACCTGATCACGCAAGATGAGGGCTTCGCGCAGGCGCACGCCCATGAAGGTATAACGGGCAATATGCTCACCACCTTCAACGCTTTCGAGCAAAAACGCCGGTTCGTCTTGCATAATGCCCGACAATTTAAGAAATAAAGAAACGGGGGTGTCTAAATCGGTGGCCAGTTCGGCAAAAACCGGAATGAGGTTGCCACGCAGACTAAGCGACTTCATCACGTCGATGCTAGGCTGTATATTCAAACGAGACATAATTACACATGCGGCTTCGCCAAAATTACGATGTCTCAGCACTTGCAGATACTGAAACATTGTAATTCCGAAAGTAAACCTTTTAACTCAATAAACTAAACTAAACGCCGTCATTACTTCAACAAAATAATACCCGTATTGGCTGTCATTGAAATCGATTTGGTTAAAACACCCGATTGGGTGCGATATTCGCGATCTAAATCAGCTTTTTTAGTTTCATTTGAAGCATTGACCAACACCACCCCATTTGAAAATGACCGCATAAAAATGCCAGATTTTAACGTTTCATAGGCTTTTAATGGGTTCCCAAGTGGAATGGTAAAAACAGGGTCGCGCCAAATATCAGTCCGTCCATTCACATCGAAATACAAATACGTTTGCTTGCCATTTTTGCCCAACAAATAAGATGACACGGTATACATCAGCCATTGCCGCATTTGGGTATCATCGACTGGGTTAGTGGGATCGAGAAAAGCCGTGCGCAGCATCACAATCTTATCGCCAAACGAAGTCGAAGCCAACATATCAATATCTTTGCGCCAATTGGCCTCACTGCGAAAATCGGTCGTTTTGCTAATCGGCACACGCAAAAAATCGCTGACATAAATCCCATCCCCAATTTCAGCCAAAGCGCGGGCTTCATCTTGTCGCGCTGAATACGCGCTACCATCCTTCCAAGCATACCCGCCAATAATCATCAACTTGGTGGGTGGTAATTTCGCTTTAACTGCACGCAACATACCTTCTACCGCATCGCGGCGTTGTTGCTCAGTAAATTCTTTGGTCGTGGTAAAAATAGGGGCGGTTGTTGCGCGAATAAGGTCTTGGCCGACACCGTCGAGCAAAATACCATCATGGCTCGCCCGTTGCACCCGCTCAGCCGCCTGATTCGATAACATCACCCTAACTTCAATATCACGAATATTGATCAGCGGCTGGCGTGTATCGCTACTTAGGGCAACCTTTTTATCTTTATCAAACAGCACCAAATTAGGCTTGGTAGCAATTGTGCCCGAGATATCACTTTCAAAGCCAATATGCACAGGTTGATATGCCAACGAAACCGCCTGCGCATTGTTATTTTGTAGTGAAATGGCCGTATCTCCTACCCCAACATCAAGTGTGGCCGAGATTAATTGGGGTGTAGATACATCTTTTGCCCATAAGCCAATCGTGGCACTGGTATCTTGAGGCATCTTTTTCGCGGCTGGGGTGGGTAAACTAGGCGTAGGCGTGATAATAATTGCCGTAGGGGTAATCGTAGGCTTTATCACGGGCGGCGTAGCAAGTGGCACATACGCCACTGGCGATGGAAAAATCTCGACTTGGGGCGGCAACAAGCTAACAGACCCGCAAGCGGTCAGCAACAGAGAAAATATAGCATAAAGCGCAAAGAAATGTTTCTTTTGGCTTGTCTTGCCATATTTTCTTGTTGCTTTATTGGCTTTAATCTGCATTCTTTGTTTTTTATTGGCTACGACCCATCGATACCATTTTGGGTATCTTCTCAATAATGAAGGAAGGCTTCAAAAGATGTCATGCCGAACTTGCTGTCACTTTGTGTTTGGAGGAGGCTTTGCCCCGTCCAAACACAAAATGATAATGAGTTCAGCGTAAATTTATTTTACGTTCTACTGTTTATAGGTATCAATTAAACCCCAAACGCATCGCGCAGTCGATCAAAAAAGCCCTTTTCGCCTTGTTGGGTGGTTACTTCTTTCCCCATTGTCTTCGCTAGCTCAAAAAATAATTTTCGTTGGTCAGCGCTTAACACTTTGGGGATGGAAACGGTAACAATGACAACTTGATCGCCGCGGCTATTGCGACGCAAATGGGGCACGCCTTTGCCTTTCACCCTAAAAATACTGCCACTTTGTGTCCCCGGGGGGATGGTGAGTTTCTCTTTGCCATCAATCGTCGGGACTTCAATTTCATCACCCAATGCGGCCTGTGCCACATTCACCCCAAGCTCGACAATAATATCTTGTTCTTTGCGTCTAAAAAATGGGTGCGGTGTGACATGCACTTCAACATATAAATTGCCCGGTGGGCCACCATTCACACCGGGTTCGCCTTCGCCATTTAAACGCACATGCATCCCGTTATCAACCCCTTGCGGAATCGTAACCCGTAAGGTCTTAACGCTGCGAATTTGTTTTTTGCCGCCGCATTGTCGGCAGGGTGATGCAATCACCTCGCCTGTGCCGCCACAAGTGGCGCAGGTCGTGACATTAACAAACGAGCCAAGAATACTTTGTTGCACACGACGTACTTCACCGGTCCCATTACACGTTTTGCAACGGGTGGGCGATGTGCCGGGTTCGCAACCAGTGGCCGTACAACGCGGGCAGTTTTCGCTGCGCGAGACTTCAATATCTTTCTCAGCGCCAAAAATGGCCTCGACAAAATCCAGCTTCAATTCATATTTTAGGTCAGCGCCACGGCGTGGGCTGCGGCGACCTTGTTGTGCGCCCCCTTGCCGTCCGCCAAAGCCGCCAAAAAATTCATTGAAGATGTCGTTAATGTCGGTCCAGCCTTCAAAGCCTTGCCCACCGCCACCAAAGCCGCCACCCTGCGCATTATGCCCAAAGCGGTCATATTGTGCCCGCTTTTGCTCATCGCTCAAGACTTCATAAGCCTCGTTTATCTCTTTAAATTGGGTCTCGGCTTCGGGGTCTTTGTTGACATCGGGGTGATATTGGCGCGCCAATTTGCGGAATGCCTTTTTTACCTCGTCCCCCGACGCATCTTTGCCCACACCGAGCACCTCATAATAGTCACGTTTGTTTGCCATTACTGTTCTTAATCAACTGCAAATTATGGATACCTAGAAGGGCGAAAATAGAGGAAATGCCAATTGCACCCTTGCGGGTCAAGCGATGCTTGTCCCGCAAGGGTGCAATTGGCGAAACCACGTTTTCTGCACCCTTAGCTCTTCGACTCGCGAAATTCGCCATCCACCACATCGTCAGCAGGAGGTGGGGTTCCGCCTTTATCAGGGGCTGCGCCCGCTTCAGCGCCAGCTGCGGCATACATCGCCTCACCTGCTGCCGAAAGCGCATCGCGCAAGCTTTGCGATGCCGCTTTCATTTGCTCGGCATTGTCGCTTGTCATGGCAGCACGCACATCGGCAATCCGCGCTTCAACATTGGCTTTCTTGTCTTCCGGCAACTTATCGCCATTATCCTTGATAAATTTTTCGGCCTGATAAGCAGCGTTATCGGCTTCGTTCTTGGCCTCAATACCCTCACGGCGGGCCTTGTCGGCATCGGCATTGCGTTGTGCCTCTTGCACCATGCGCTCAATCTCTTCTTTTGCCAAACCAGACGAGGCCTGAATGGTAATGTGAGATGATTTGCCGGTTGCCTTGTCAGAGGCTTTTACATTTAAAATGCCGTTTGCGTCAATATCAAACGTCACCTCAATTTGTGGTACGCCACGCGGGGCCGGTGGAATACCATCCAAAATAAACTTGCCCAACGATTTGTTATCACTGGCCATCGGGCGTTCGCCCTGCACGACTTTAATCTCGACGCTGGTTTGAGCATCGCTGGCGGTGCTAAACACCTGGCTCTTGCGGGTTGGAATGGTGGTATTGCGTTCGATCAATTTGGTATTAACCCCGCCCATGGTCTCGATACCCAGGGACAGAGGCGTGACATCCAAAAGCAGGACATCCTTGGTCTCGCCGGTGATGATCGAGGCCTGGACAGCCGCGCCCATAGCCACGCACTCCATCG
>CAZLOF010000182.1:0-3243 GCA_964560745.1 uncultured Thermoflexus sp. | reverse complement strand
GGAATGGTGGTATTGCGCTCGATCAATTATGTAGCCACACCGCCCAAAGTCTCAATGCTCAGGGTCAACGGGGTAACATCAAGCAACAACAAGTCTTTTACTTCGCCACCCAACACACCGGCTTGCAATGCAGCCCCAATCGCCACCACTTCATCGGGGTTGACGGTGCGGTTTGGCTCTTTGCCAAACAACTTGCGGGCCAAATTTTGCACCGCTGGCATACGGGTCATGCCGCCTACCATCACTACCTCATTGACCTTGTTGGTGTCTAAGCCAGCATCTTTCATGGCAATTTGGCATGGGCTGGCGCTACGGGCGATGAGGTCTTCGCACATTTGCTCAAGTTTGCTTCGGGTAAGGCGCACCACCAAGTGCTTGGGGCCACTGGCATCGGCTGTGAGGTATGGCAGGTTGACTTCAGTCTCCATCACTGTCGAAAGCTCGATCTTGGCTTTTTCGGCAGCCTCTTTCAAACGTTGTAAGGCTTGGCGATCTTTACCAATATCGATGCCGTTTTCTTTGCGGAACTCATCGATCAACCAGTTCATGACCTTAATATCAAAGTCATCGCCGCCAAGGAATGTATCGCCATTGGTTGCACGCACTTCAAATACGCCATCGCCAATTTCGAGTGCGGTCACGTCAAAAGTGCCGCCACCAAGGTCATAAACCACAATCACTTCGTCTTTCTTACGGTCAAGCCCATAGGCCAATGATGATGCCGTTGGTTCATTGATAATACGCTTTACTTCAAGTCCGGCGATCTTACCGGCATCTTTGGTGGCTTGGCGTTGGCTGTCGTTAAAATAGGCTGGCACGGTAATCACCGCTTCTGTCACCGATTCGCCCAAATAAGCCTCGGCATCGGCCTTGATCTTTTGCAAAATCATGGCGCTAATCTCTTGGGGTGAATATTCTTGCCCCCCCAAAATCACGCGGCAATCGCCATTTGGGGCCGCCACAACCTTATATGGCACCATCTTAAGCGCTTTTTGCACTTCGGCATCGGTAAATTTGCGCCCCATAAAACGCTTAATTGAGAAAACCGTATTCTCAGGGTTGGTAACGGCCTGACGCTTTGCGACTTGCCCAACCATGCGCTCACCCGTCTTGGGGTTCACGGCTACAATCGACGGAATTAAACGCGAGCCTTCTGCGCTGGGAATCACCACCGCTTCGCCACCTTCCATCACCGCCACCACACTATTGGTGGTACCTAAGTCAATTCCAATTATCTTTCCCATCTAAATTTAAATTCCTAAAAAATTATGGTCTACGACCTCAAACAAACAATCGCATCAACCCATCACATCTAAAATCCAAAAACAAATCTGCTTGCTTATTAACGGGCGACGCGCACCAAAGCAGGGCGCAATACCTTGTCGCCAATCTTATAGCCGCGCTGCAACTCTTCAATAACATTACCGCTATCAATACCCTCAGCATCATCTTGGCTAATGGCCTCGTGTTGGGTCGGGTCAAATTTATCATTCGGGTTGGCCGCAATCACTTTCACATTCTCAAACTCTAACACCATCTGCATTTTGCGTTGCACCAACATCAACCCCGTAATCCAGGTGTTATCCTTCAGCGCTTCGGGCAAATTTTTGGCCGCACGATCAAAATCATCAATGATCGGCAATAAGCGCTTAATCAAATCACTCGTTGACATGGCACGTAAGCTCGATAATTCTGTCTGTTGCCGGCGCTTATAGTTGGCAAATTCGGCTTGTTGGCGCAGCCAGCCATCTAAATTTTCGGCGGCTTTGGCTTGTGAGGCCGTTAGCTGTTGTTTCAGCGTTTCAATTTCGGCATTTGCAGCGGTCAATGCCTCTAATGCCGAGGCCTCGGCTGATGCAGAATCTTCGGCGGAGGCCGCTTGTGTGTCGTTTTGCATTATTTCTTCGTTGTTCACTCCAGTTCCATTTTTTTCTGAGCTGTCCATCATTTACATCCTCGTAAAACGTATCAATATCCGCGTAAAAATAAACCTTTTTTGTTAGATTAACAATAGAGGCCGATTTATTCGCCATACAAGTCGCTCACCATACCGCTCATTAGCTCAGCAACATAACGCACCGTGCCAATGGCGCGGTCATACGGCATACGGGTTGGGCCTAATACACCCAATGTGCCAGTGGCAAACCCCTCAGTCCCATAACGCGCCAAAACCATGCTACACGAGCTTAATTCGCGCCAACGTCCCTCGCCGCCGATCACGACTTGCACCGTGCCAACCGGCGTATTCACCAAACTATTTAAAAATGCCGGGGATTCAAATGCGCTCACCAACGCCCGTGCATCATTTTGGTTGATAAATTCTGGCTCTTGTAAAACCCCAGTCAAGCCGTCGCGCACCACATCTGCCGATTGACGTACTTCGGCAGACATAAGCTGCACCAAAATACGCACCACTTCCATTTCAAAATCACCCAATTCAACCGATTTAGTGCGCATGGTGAGCAGGTCTAACCCAGCGTATTGGGTATTTAAAAACGCCGCAAGTTGGCTGAGAGCGGTTTGATCCATCGGCTCGCGCAGTGCAATCATTTGCTGACGCACCACCCCGCCCTGCAACACCAATACTAACAACACCAATTTAGGTTGAGTCGAAATCAGTTCTAAATGTTTTAAATAAGGTTGCTCGATTTGCGGTGCGGTAATGAGCGAAGCCCCGCGCGAAGTGCGGGCCAAAACCGTCGCAGCAAGTTGCATCCATTGCCCCATTTCTAGCCGCGCTTGGTGAAATTGGTGTCGAATGGTCTTACGCTCATCGAGTGGCAAAGCCACATCGCCCAACAAACGTTCAACAAAATAGCGATAGCCTTTGTCGGTGGGAATACGCCCAGCCGAGGTATGCGGGTGGGTGAGATAACCTAAATCTTCGAGCACAGCCATCTCATTGCGAATGGTCGCGCTCGAAAAATCGAGACCGCTCAACTCAAGAAATGCCTTTGAACTTACGGGTTGGGCGGTCGCAACATAAGTGCGAATCACAATCCCCAAAATAGATTGCTGTCTAAGCGTAAGGTCTGCCATTACTTCACCTGCACATATTAGCACTCGAAGTGCTAGATTGCTAATTAGATGCAATTGCAAATGATATCACGCAATTGCATCTCGTCAAGTATTTCGAGTCTCGTTTATTTTTATCTGCTCAATAAATAAGGGTAAACCCAAAGATGTAATGTCGAAATCATTATATGGTCTTTGAAAGTAGGGGCAAAGCCCCTACTTTCAAAG
>CAZLOF010000181.1:0-8478 GCA_964560745.1 uncultured Thermoflexus sp. | reverse complement strand
TACCAATGTCGCATATACGGGCGCAAATGGTGTTCCTTTGCGAGCTTATATTGCCAAGCCCAATTGGGCTGGGCCGCACCCCGCCATGCTGATGATCCATGAATTTTATGGGTTGAATGCCGATATTGTGGCCAAGGCTAATAAGTTGGCCGCCGAAGGGTATGTGGTTTTGGCCGTTGATGCTTATCGCAATGCGACTACCGAATCTGTGGTGCGGGCTATTTACTTGGTTTCATCGACCCCGGGCGAACAAATTCAAGCTGACCTTGATGCTGGCTATAAATATCTTGCGGCCCAACCTGAGGTTGACCCTAAACGCATTGGTGTAATGGGCTTTTGTTTTGGGGGCGGGCATTCATTGCGCCAAGGCATTGCCAACCCCAATTATGCGGCAACGGTTGTGTTTTATGGCAGCCTTGTTACCAATGCCAATGACTTAGGGGCGCTAAAAGGGCCGGTGTTGGGCATTTTTGGGGAACAAGACCGTGCGCCCTCACCCGAACAAGCTGGCGCATTTAAGACGGCGCTCGAGACCAAAGGCATTAAAAACCAAGTGACGGTTTACCCGGGGGTTGGTCATGCCTTTTTAAATAGCGAAAATATTAGCCAAGTTGGGCCAGCCGGGACCGCTTGGAAAGAATTACTTGCCTTTCTCGAATTAAACTTAAAAAAGAAGTAAAAAGTGCAAAGTGCAAAGTAGAAAGTAACTTTGCAATTTGCACTTTACACTTTTTACTTCCTAAACATCGTAATACAACACATGAGAATTGGTATTTTGGGCGGCACATTTGACCCGCCGCATATTGGGCATTTAGTCATTGCAGATCAGGCTCGCGCACAACTTAAGTTAGACAGCGTTTGGTTTACCCCAGTTGGGCAGCCGCCCCATAAAGAGGGCAGCCGCGTTTCATTGGCGCATCATCGGGTCAATATGACTAAGCTGGCGATGGGCGGCAATCTTAATTTTGAGATTTGCTTGGTGGATGTAGAACGCCCAGCCCCGCATTACACGGTCGATTTATTTGAGATTTTGTTGCAAAAATACCCGCAGCATGAATTCTCATTTATTATTGGAGCCGACTCACTGATTGATCTGCCACATTGGCAGCGCCCACAACGGTTATTAGAAATTGCACGGTTTGGGGTGGCGCATCGCCCACGTTATATTCCTGATTTGGCCGATTTAGAAGCAAAATTGCCGGGGATTGGGCAGCGTATCGAATGGGTCGATACGCCACTGACCGATTTAGCCTCGCATGATTTGCAACGCCGCGCCCGCGAAAAATTACCCTTGCGTTATGTTGTTACCCACGACGTAGCCGACTACATCCGCGAGCAAAATTTGTATAAATGAGCCTTGAGCTATGAGCCATGAGCCGTGAGCTATGACTCAAAGCTCATGGCTCATGGCTGCGAAGCTTATGCGCTACTTAGCTTCTCTCGCGTCACCATTGCCACGACACATCGAATTTGACCATACTCGATGGTATCGGGCAAGAGGTTTTTGATCGGGGCTAATTTTTCGACGGTGCCGACAGAGACGATGGCGATTCGAATTTGTGATTCAAGCTCCGCCGCGATTACTTGGCTAAGCATAATTCGCCCTTCGGTGATGAGTTGGGCCGCATGTTGGTAAATGGTGCTGCTGCCGAGGCCACGCCGCACACATACCTCACGCAGTGGCAAGCCTTCTTTAAATAACAATTCGGTTGCAGAAACGGTGTCAATGATGACCCCATCGGCCCCAGCTATGCCAGCCCCAACCCCACGCCTGCGGCCCATTGTTTTGGGTATATCGGGGTGAGTCTCGCCGCGTGCCGTGCGAATGCAATAATCACAGCATGGTTTATTATTAATTTCACTTAGGTCGCCAAAATGCCCAACCAACATGCGCTGTCGGCAGCGGGTGCTGGTTTCAGCAAATTCGATCATCATCTCAAGTTGTTTGCGTTTTAGGACACGCCGCTCATGCACTTCTAGCTGGGTTGCTTTCATAAATTCGGCGGTTAAGGTGTTGGTCTTATAGCCTAGCCCGCTCTCAGTGACATGCTCAATAATGCCACCCCGCTCTAATTGGGCTAAACCAACCCGCACTTTTACCTCAAACAAGCGGGTGATACGGGTGAGCGCATCGGCATCCAGCTTGGCGATGCCATCCTCTTGCACCCGCGATGCAATGGCTTGATATAGATTGGTCAGCTCATTTTGCGAAGGTGCGTCATTTTCAATAAACCATTCTTGCAAATTGCGGTCTTGCGGTGCGTATAGCAACATACATTGGGCCAATTTGCCATCACGGCCAGCGCGGCCAGCCTCTTGATAATAGGCTTCGATGGTGCCGGGGATGTTGTAATGCACCACAAAGCGCACATCGGGGCGGTCTACGCCCATGCCAAAGGCATTGGTAGCGATCATGATCGCGTTTGGGTTGCGCAAAAAAACTTCTTGCACATTTTCACGCTCTTTTTTATCCATCCCCCCGTGATACACAAATGAAGGCACACCAAATTCAGATTCTAAAGTCACATTAAGTTCATCGGCTTCGCGGCGCGTGCCAACATAAATAATGCCAGCGCCTTTAACTGTGCCCAACACTTTGCGAATGACTGCCATTTTGCTTGGAGTGTCGGGGGTATAACGGCTGTGAAAGACAAGGTTGGGGCGCGAAAACCCAGTAACAGTGCGTTGGGGGTTTTTTAGCCGCAGTTGCTGAATAATATCATCTTGAACCAACGGAGTCGCCGTTGCCGTGAGGGCCACCGTGACGGGGTTGCCCAACAACCCACGCATTTTGCCAATGTTTAAATAATCGGGCCGAAAATCGTGACCCCACTGTGAAATACAATGGGCCTCGTCTACCGCCAGCAAGGTTACTTCAGTCTGTTTCAATGCCTCAATAAAACGCGCATTTTGCAGCCGTTCGGGGGCGATATAGACCAGACGATATTGCTGATCGATCATCTTTTGAATGCGGCGCAGTTGTTCTTCGTGAGCAACAGTGCTGTTGATGAAGGTAGCGGCAATGCCACGCCGCTGCAAACTATCAACTTGATCCTTCATCAGCGCAATTAATGGTGAGATCACCAACGCCAACCCATCGGTGACAACAGCCGTGTATTGGTAGATGAGTGATTTACCGCTGCCGGTTGGCATCACCACCAAGGTGTCTTTGCCTGCCAACACGCTTTCGATAGCCTCTTGTTGGCCGGTGCGAAAGCTGGGAATGCCAAAATGTTGGCGTAGGAGGCTGATGAGTTGGGTAGACATAATGCGGTAATTATTTTCTATTATGACGCATTATTTTGATGCAAAGTGCAAAGTGGAAAGTGGAAAGTGCGGAGTAAATTTACTTGGCACTTAGCACTTTTCACTTTCTACTTTCCACTTTGCACTAATTTGCCAGCGCGGTTGCCAGCGCTGCTGCCACTCGTGCATTATTGATGAGCAAGGCCGTGTTGGCACGCACGCTTGCACCATTGGTAAGGCGGGCAATTTGGCTGAGTAAAAATGGGGTAGAAGCTGCGCCGTGAATGCCTTGGGCATCGGCTAATGCTTGGGCTTCAACGATGGCTTTCTCGGCGATATGGATATCTAACTCATCTTCGGCAGGCACTGGTACACAAACCAATTCACCGCCGGGCAAGCCCAATTTGCGCCGCGCCCGAATAATTTTGGCAATGTCATCAACCGATTGGGCATTAATATCGACCTTTAGCCCGCTTTTACGTGAATAAAACGCTGGAATTTCGTCGGTTTGATAGCCAATCACCGGCACACCTAGCGTTTCAAGATGTTCAAACGTGAGCGGCAGGTCGAGCAGCGCCTTTGCGCCTGCGCAGACGACGGTGACGGGGGTGCGCGATAACTCAACCAAATCGGCGCTCACATCAAACGGATGCCCCCGATGCACGCCCCCGATGCCGCCAGTGGCAAACACCTGAATGCCGACTTTAGCCGCAATAAACATGGTGGCAGCGACCGTTGTGCCGCCATCTTGCCCCAAGCCAACGGCAATGCCAAGATCGCGCACACTGCATTTGCGGGCGCGGCTGCCAGCCAAGGCCAAATGTTCGAGTTGGGCTTCGCTAATGCCGGCCATCATTTGCCCGCCCAATACGGCGATGGTGGCGGGTTGTGCGCCTGCTGTACTCACGGCGTTTTCCATTTCTAGCGCGGTGTTTTTGTTAAATGGGTAGGCGAGGCCGTGTGTAATTACGGTTGATTCAAGGGCAACGACGGCTTTGTGCTGTTGTAATGCGTTTGCAACAGCGGGGTGAATAAGTATTTGTGACATTAAATTTACAATTTTTGATTTACGATTTTAAGTGGCATTGTAAAACGCAAGTCTTGACGATTGATGATTTTCAATAGTAGTTGCTCAGATAAATTTCCGATCTCAGTCTATCCCTACCGAGCTTTGCTCGGTAGGGATAGACTGAGATCGGCGAAAACCTCCAGAAAAGTCTTTTCTGGAAAGCTATACAATTTAAGCGCATTATGTATCAAATTAATCATTTGTCTCACCGCGATGCGCAACGCATCATTGCCGTTATTCAAGCCGAATTAGAGCGCGAGGGCAAGGGCGCGGCAATTGCCGTAGTCGATGCGCATGGCGAATTATTGGCGTTTTTACGCACCGACGGGTGCAAGTTGCCTTCGCTCAATATTGCCATCAACAAGGCTTTTACGGCTGCCCGCGAGCAAAAAGAGAGCCGCGACATTGGCGATTCATCACGCGAAAAACAATGGCCGATGACCAATTTTGGCGATTTGCGCTACACCGCATGGGGCGGTGGGGTGCCGATTGTGTGCGCTAGGCAAGTGATTGGCGCGGTTGGGGTCAGTGGTTTGCCCGAATCAGAAGATATGGTGCTGGCGCGGATGGGCGCGGGGTTGCTGAATGGTTGAATCGTTGATTGAACAAACAAATCAACCAATCAACTATTCAACCATTACGCCTTTATTGGCAGCCAAATCGTCATTTGGGTGCCTTGCCCAACTTGGCTTTGGGCGTGAATGTGCCCATTGTGGGCCTCGACAATTTGTTTGCTAATGGATAGACCAAGGCCTGTGCCGCTGCCATTGGCACGGGCCTTATCGACCTGATAAAAACGGTCAAAAATGCGTGGCAAATCTTCGGGGGGAATGCCATCGCCATTGTCGATGACCGAGATTTCAACTGCATCGCTTGCGCCTTTAAACACCGAGGTGTTTTGTGGGCAAAATGCCGTTTTAATTAACACATGGCCACCTTCGTGGGTATATTTAATGGCGTTGTCGATGAGATTGGTCAATACTTGGGCAATACGATCTGCATCGAGCGATATGTTGGGCAATTGCGCCAATTGTTGGCGTAATGTGATGCCACCTTCTTTGGCCCGCAAGTCAAATTTGGCTAAACATAACCGCGCAATATCATTAATTTGGGTGGGTTTGGCCTCGAGTGGGGCATTGCCCGTCTCCATGCGCATCGAATCGAGCAAGGAATTGACCAAGCGGTTGAGGCGTTCCGATTCATCATAAATGACCTTGGCGACATGTTGGGCGGTTTCAGGGTCTGAGGCCGTGCCATCCATAATGGCTTGGGCAAAACCTTTGATTGAGGTGAGCGGGGTTTTTAACTCGTGCGATACATTCATCAGCAAGTCACGCTCCATACGTTGTGAATTTTGCACCCGATCAACCATGCGGTTAAAGTCGCCAGCCAATTGTTTCATTTCTTGCGGGCCAGATTTATTGACGCGGCGGGCATAGTCGCCATCGGCAATGGCATTGGCGGCGGCGGTGACATTTTGAATGGGTTTTGCGATTGAACGCGCCACCAAGGCCGCAATGATGCCAGCAAAAGCGAGGGTTGCCAGCAACGCCTGAAAGACCGGCCAATACACATCGTCGTCTAAAAATGCAAAGAATTGACCGAGAAAAATGCGTTGTGGCAATTGTCGCGCTACGGCGATCCATCCTTGGCTGTTGTTGCTGGGTGGTGTGTTTGCCGAATTTAAGACTTGCCCCGTTGAAAATATCACATAAGCCCAGCGACGCTGAGGGGTAATGCGGTCACGAAATTCACCCACCGAAATTACATCGCGGTTTTGGGTGATGAAACTTGGGCGATTTTGAAGGTCTAACTTTTCGCCTAAATGATCGCCGCCCGTAACCCGTGAACTATCGGAGGTGATAGTCCCTTGCTCATCGAGTAATAAAATCCGCAAACCGTTGTCACGGTTAGTGCGGGTGGCCCGTTCAAAAAAGCCTTGGGGTTGGTCTGGGGGCGATTGAGCAGTGGCGTTACGGGTTAGCCGCCACAGGTTGTTGCCAACATTGCTTAATTCACGCAACATTAACCCGCGCTGAAACTCGGTGAGTAGCAGCATGATGGTCAACGTAAGCGCAATAAGGCTGACGATGGTGACAAGCACATGAGAGACAAAAAGCCGAACCCGTAATGACATTATTCTCAGCAAACATTATGACACGAGCGTGTAAAAAAAATGTAACTGATGTAAACCTCGGGGGGCTTAGTGCAGTTCGCGGCTAAAGCATGAAACTACGCAGAGACCCCAGAGGTTTTATCGAAGTTTTAATGGATAAAATATTGACATGAAACCCATCTCTTTTACACAAGTGATATTAACGGATCAATTTTGGGCACCGCGCCAAGCAACCAATCGTGAGGTCACGATTCCGTCGCAGCACGAAATTATGCGTCGCACCGGGCGCATTGGGCTGTGGAACTGGGCTTTGAAGCCCAACGAATTTAACCCGCCGCACCGTTTTTGGGATTCAGATGTGGGTAAATGGGTTGAGGCCGCCAGTTATTCATTGGCAACCCACTATGATGCGGTGCTAGATGCCCAAGTTGATGCGATTGCCAATCACATTAGCCGTGCCCAATTGCCCGATGGTTATTTCAATTCACATTACCAAAATGTAAAACCGCATTTGCGCTGGAGCAATTTGCGTGACGATCACGAGTTATATTGCGCTGGGCACTTGATTGAGGCGGCGGTGGCACACCACGCCGCTACTGGCAAGCGCACCTTGCTCGATGCCATGATTCGCTTTGCTGACCATATTGAGCAAAAATTTGGGCGTGGGGCGGGTCAATGGCGCGGATATTGTGGGCATCCTGAGATCGAATTGGCGCTCATTCGCTTGGGCCAGCACACTGGCGAACAGCGTTATATCAAATTGGCGCAATATTTTGTCGATGAACGCGGTCAATTGCCCCATTATTATGATTTTGAAGCACGCCGACGTGGGCATGACCCGCGTGATTATTGGGCTAAAACCTATGAATACGTGCAAGCTCATAAACCTGTGCGCCAACAAACTGAGGTGACGGGTCACGCTGTGCGTGGGGTGTATTTATATTCGGCGATGGCCGATTTGGCGGCCTTGAATCATGACACCGAGTTGTTGCACACCAATGAAACCTTGTGGGCGCATCTTGTGCGCAAACGCATGTATTTGACGACCGGCATCGGCACATCGGCCCATAACGAGGGTTATACCAGCGATTACGACCTGCCTGACGAGACGGCCTATGCCGAAACCTGCGCCGCCATTGGTCTCAGTTTCTGGGCGCAGCGCATGTTTCACATGACCCGCGACGGACAATATACCGATATGATTGAACGGGCGCTTTATAACGGTTTTTTGTCGGGTATTTCGCTCGATGGCACCGAATATTTTTATGAAAACCCCTTGGCTTCACGCGGGCCACATCGGCGGCAGGCGTGGTTTGATTGTGCCTGTTGCCCGCCCAATATTGCGCGTTTATTGGCCAGTTTGGGTGGCTATTTTTATTCGGCAGATGGGGCCGGTAGCGTTTGGGTGCATTTGTATGCCCAAAGTAGCGCCAAATTGCAAGTGGCTGGTGCTGACGTGCAGATTGCGCAGACCACCAATTACCCTTGGGATGGGGCGATTCAAATCACGATCACACCCAATCAACCCACCCATTTTGCAATAAATTTACGAATTCCGGCGTGGTGTGACCTTTCTGACGATGATGCCGTGACATTGACCATTAACCAATCCAAAATCGAAAATTTAAAAGCCAAAATTCAAAAGGGTTATGTGTGTATTGAGCGCGAATGGCAACCGGGTGATGTGGTCACGCTCAATTTGGCGATGCCGGTGCAGACCATGTATGCACATCCTCATGCACGGCAGATGTTGGGGCGGGCGGCATTACAGCGCGGGCCAGTCGTTTATACCTTTGAGCAGGTCGATCACCCCGAAATTGGGGCGGCGAAGGCCACCGCTAATGCCCCGCTAATGCTCGACCGTATCGCCTTGGGCAAAGCTGCCTTGCAGCCCGAACATCGCCCCGACTTTTTGGGCGGGGTGACGGTGTTACGCGGCAACGGTTGGCTGGTCGATGATGCCGATTGGGAGCATACACTTTATCGCCCCAACCCGCCACAACGGCGTAAAATTGAGTTAACGGCGGTGCCTTATTGTGTTTGGGCC
>CAZLOF010000180.1:0-8557 GCA_964560745.1 uncultured Thermoflexus sp. | reverse complement strand
TGTCGGACGAAAAGTACGACAGCCTGCTGGGTAGCGATGAAGCAAAAACGGGCAACTTCGAACCGCCGATGGTCAACATCGGATTCGGTGAGGATATCTCGGTGCAAGATCTCGCTGAAACCGTGGCGCGAGTAACTGGGTACGCAGGGCGAATCGAATTTGATCCGACAAAGCCCGATGGAACGCCCAAGAAATTGCTGGACGTTGGTTGCATGGCTAGCCTTGGCTGGAAAGCATCGACATCTATAGATGCCGGGTTGAGCCAAGCCTATTCAGATTTTCTGAGCAAGCGTATTTAATGGAAAATTCAATCGCGATGTCGCTGAAAGACAAAACTATTCTGGTTACTGGTGCGGCTGGATTCATTGGGTCGCACCTTACGGAGCACCTCCTTGCTGAAGGGTGCAAAGTGAGAGCCTTCGTTCGGTACAACTCACGCAACTCGTGGGGTTGGCTGGATACGCTGAACTCCGAGTATCGCGGGCGACTTGAAGTTTTCGCTGGAGATATTCGTGACCCCAATGGGGTTCGTCAGGCGATGCAGGGGTGTGATGTCGTATTCCATCTGGCAGCGCTTATTGCCATCCCCTACTCATACCACTCTCCAGATACCTATGTGGATACAAACATCAAAGGTACCTTGAACATACTGCAGGCGGCCAGGGAACTGCAGATCGAAAAAGTGGTTCACACCTCAACGAGCGAATGTTATGGCACCGCTAGATTTGTTCCTATCACTGAAGAGCATCCGCTACAGCCACAGTCACCTTACTCTGCGAGCAAGACCGGCGCTGATCAGTTGGCATTGTCCTTTTATCACTCTTTTGGCACCCCGGTGGCGGTGATCCGCCCATTCAATACCTATGGGCCAAGACAGTCTGCCCGGGCTGTGATCCCGACCATAATTGCGCAGATTGCAAGCGGGGCTGACCGCATCAAGCTTGGTGCCATACGGCCGACACGGGATTTCAATTACGTTTCCGACACCGTTCGGGGATTCGTGATGGTCGCATCGTCGCCCCGCTCGATCGGGCAGGTTGTCAATATTGGAAGCAGCTACGAAATTTCGGTCGGTGAAACTTGTCAGCTGATCGCTGAACTCATGGGTAGAAACGTGTTGGTCGAGACCGACGAAGCAAGGCTTCGCCCAGACGGCAGTGAAGTCGAGAGACTATGGGCCTCTAATCTTAAAGCAGCCGAACTGATCGGGTGGGCTCCTGAATTTGCGGGTAAGGAAGGTTTGGCGAGGGGGCTTGAAAAAACAATTGCCTGGTTCTCGGATGCAAGCAACTTGGCTTGGTACAAAGCCGACATTTACAACATCTAGTTCGAGTTAGGAATTGTATGACCCGGAGAGCAGTTGTTCTGGCAGGCGGAAAGGGGACGCGCCTGCGTCCATATACAGTCGTTTTGCCAAAGCCTTTAATGCCGATCGGTGAGTTCCCTATTCTGGAAGTAATCGTTCGTCAGCTAGTGGGATTCGGTTTTACTCATATCACCATGGCCGTGAATCATCAAGCTGAGATCATCAAGGCCTTCTTCCAGGATGGTCAGCGCTGGGGTATCCGTATAGACTATTCTTTGGAGGATGCGCCGCTGGGCACCATGGGGCCGCTGCGCTTGATCGACGATTTGCCGGAGAATTTTCTGGTAATGAATGGCGACATCCTGACCGATCTCGATTTCGCGGCTTTCCACGATAGCCATGTTAAGTCGGGCAGCATCTTCACCATTTCCTCGATGCGTCGCCAGCATCGCATTGATTACGGCGTTCTAGATACGGATGGCAGCGGCACTCTCTCAGGTTTCAGGGAAAAGCCCAGCGTTGCCTACGAAGTCAGCATGGGGGTTTACATGGTCAGTGCCGAGGCCCTGCAATTCATTCCCCCCGCTGTTCCCTTTGGTTTCGATACCCTGATGCTGCAACTGCTAGAAATGCAGCGCCAGGTTGATGTTCGTCCATTTTCTGGATACTGGTTGGATATCGGTCGCCCCGATGACTACGCCAAGGCCATCGACGAGTTTGAAAGCATGAAGGCCCGTTTCCTCAATGATTGATGTAATTGTGACAGGTGCGTCCGGTTTCATCGGCCGGGCACTTTGTCAGCGCTTGCGGGCTGATGGTTTTTCCCTGCTAGCCCTCGGGCGAGACGATGGGGACGTGGCCCATGCCCAAACTTGGGATGCACTGCCTGCCGCCAAGGTCGTGATCCACGCGGCTGGCCGGAGCTATGTGCCAGATAGTTGGAAAGATGGCGCCGCCTTTCTGCGCAGCAATGTGCTGGGAACCGAGAATGCCCTAGCTTACTGTCGCCGCCACAGCAGCCGGATGGTCTATGTCAGCGCCTACATTTACGGTATTCCCGAGACGCTGCCCATTGCTGAAAGCCATCCAGTCAAGCCGAACAATCCCTACGCCTTGTCTAAGCACCTGGCAGAACAGCTTTGCGGTTTCGCTGGAACATACCAGCAATTGCCGGTCACGGTTTTACGCTTGTTCAATGTCTTTGGTCCGGGGCAGCGTGACGAATTCCTAATTCCGGCCATCGTCGCGCAAGTCAAAGCAGGCAAGGATGTCCGGGTTCTCGACCTGAAGCCGCGGCGGGACTATGTTTATTTGGCCGATGTGGTGGATGCCATCATGCGAGCCGCCACCTTGGCTGACGGTTTTCGCATCCTAAATATCGGCTCTGGAACTTCCCAGTCGGTCCAGGAAGTCATCGATCATATTCAGGCAGCCGCCGGAACGACGCTACCGGTAATTTCTTCGAACCAGGAACGTCCCCAAGAAATTCCGGACGTCAGAGCCGATATCACGCAGGCCCGCCGCGTACTTGGCTGGGAACCCCGCTGGTCCTTCCGTCAGGGGGCGCAACAGCTACTCAATTAGGAGACTCTTGTGACCGAACGCTATGTGCCCATCAACAAGGGCAATTACTCCATGGATACCGCCGAGCGGGAGGCCAGCTTCGAGGTATGCCGTGGGGCCGGCTGGGAGCCGGAATACGCCGAGTACCGCAGTAACTGGTCAAAGTTCGCCATGGAACAGATCGTTTCCGATTATCCCTTGCTGGTGGATATCGAACTATCCTCGGTGTGCAATCTGCACTGCCCGATGTGCTACACCATCACCGATGAATTCAAACGTCAGGTCAATGCAACTCGGATGGATTGGTATCTCTATACCCGCATCATCGACGAAATCGGCGGCAAGGTTCCGGCCATTCGGTTGAGCCTGCGCGGCGAGGCTACACTGCACAAGAAATTTGTCGAGGCCATCCGCTACGCCAAGGATCGCGGTATCAAGGAGGTCTCCATGCTCACCCATGGCGGCAAGCTGACCCCGAATTTTTTCCGCCAGATTGCTGAAGCCGGCATCGACTGGATCACCATCTCTGCGGATGGGATCGGCGCGACCTACGAAGAGGTACGCAAGCCTCTCAAGTTCAATGATCTCCTGGAAAAGCTCAAGGCCATCAAGGACATGAAGGCGGCCAACGGCTGGCTGCGCCCAGTCATCAAAGTGCAGGGCATCTGGCCGGCGATCAAGGAAAATCCGCAGGCCTACTACGATACCTTTGCCCCCCTGACCGATCTGGTCGCCTTCAATCCCTTGATCGATTACTTGGGCAACGACACACATATCGAATATCTGGAAAACTTTACGTGCCCCCAGCAATACCAGCGACTGGTCATTGGTGCCGATGGTCGGGTTATGAAATGTTCCAACGACGAAGAAAACCGCGAAGTCATTGGTGACCTGACTAACGAAACCGTGCATCAGATTTGGCATGGCGAAAAGATGCAGAAGGTTCGCGAACTCCTTCAACGTCCGCGCGGCTTCATGGAAAGCGAAGTGTGCCGTCGCTGCTATCTACCGCGTCTGACCCAGGATGAAGAGGCGACGGTGGACCGGCGTACCTTCATTGTGCGCAATTATGTACATCGCATCCAGTTGGTCGGAAAATAGCCATGAGTCAGTCCGTTGACCGGGCTTCCTACCGAAACCGGGGGGGGCTGCTACAGAAACTGGTATCCGCCTACAAAGCTCGGCGTTACTTTTCTTCCCGCGGGAAGGCCATTGTCGTCAAACACAATGCCGAATTCTGGCTTACCGACAATGCCGTATTGGAAGTCGGGAACAACTGCACCATCCAGAACTATGCTTTTTTCCAACTCACCATGCCCAATCCCAAGCTCTATATCGGCGATAACTCGGTGATTGGACGACACTGCATGCTTACGGCAAAGAACCTGATCCGTATCGGCAGTAATGTGTTGATGGGGGCCTACGTGCAGGTGATCGACCACAATCACGGCATGGCGGCCGGTATCCCGATTCGGGAGCAGCGAGCCGAAATTGGCGAGGTGGTGATCGGCAACGATGTCTGGATTGGCGCTGGTGCAAAGATACTGGCGAACGTCCATATCGGCGACGGGGCCATTATCGGCAGCAATGCGGTCGTCACCTCAGATATACCGGCCAATGCCATTGCCGTTGGCGTTCCGGCCAAAGTGATTCGTCAGAGGGTATGAACATGTTTAGCAATTACAGTCCTAGCCGCTGCTACATCATTGCCGAGATTGGCGGTAATTTCACCACGCTCGACCAGGCCCGGCGTCTGATTGATGCCGCTGTCGAATGCGGCGTCGATGCGGTGAAACTGCAAACCTACCGTGCAGAAACAGTGGCCAGCAAGTTGGCGACCTTCGACATGGAAAATACCGGGATCGCCTCCCAGTTTGAATTGTTCCGCCAGTACGAAATTGGCGCCGCCCTTCATGAAGAGGTTTTCAAGTACGCAGAAAGCAAAGGATTGGACTGGTTTTCCACGCCGTCCCATGAGAGCGATCTGGAACTCCTGGAACACCTGGGGGTTGGCGCGCACAAGATTGGCTCCGATGATGCGGTGAATTTGCCCTTCCTGCGGGCAGTCGCCCGTACCGGGAAACCGATGTTGCTGTCGACTGGCATGTGTACGCTGGCCGAAGTGCGGGAATCCGTCGATGCGATTCTTGCCGAAGGCAATGAGCGACTGACCTTGCTGCATGCCATTACCAGTTACCCGACGCATGCGGAAAACGTCAATCTGCGTGCAATGCAGACCCTGATGGCGGAGTTCCCGCGACTCGATGTCGGTTATTCCGACCACACTCTTACGCCCGTGGCCTGTCTTTGTGCCGTGGCCATGGGGGCACGGGTCATCGAGCGCCACTTTACCTACGACAAGCAGGCGGATGGTCCGGACCATATGCTTTCCGCCGATCCGGTCGAGATGAAGTGGCTGGTCGATGCGGTGCGTGCTTTCGAGATCATGCGCGGTAGCGGTATCAAGCGTCCGGCCGATAGCGAGAAGACGACCCGCCGCAATAATCGCAAGAGCCTGGTTCTGGCTCGCGAGGTCAAGGCCGGGGAGCGTCTGACGGCTGATGCCGTGGCGATTAAACGGCCGGGTTATGGAATCCCGCCGAAATTTCGCGACCAGGTGCTGGGGCGTGTCTTGTCCCGTTCGCTGGAACAGGATGCCGTTTTGACCTGGGAAGACCTGGCGTGAATCTCGGCATCATCATTCAGGCCCGCATGGGCTCGACCCGGCTGCCTGGCAAGGTGCTCAAGCCGGTTGCCGGCAAGGTGCTGCTCGATCATGTGCTGGGGCGTCTGGATGATTTACAACGGCAGGCCGTGATCGTCGTCGCGACTTCCCTTCTGCCGCAAGATGATCCCATCGCGGCGCATTGTCGCGGACGGGTTGGCTGTTTCCGGGGGAGCGAACAGGATGTGCTTGATCGCTATTTCCGCTGTGCCGAAAGTCATGTTTTTGACCATATTTTGCGGTTGACCGCAGACAATCCGTTTACCGATATCGTCGAGCTGGAACGTCTGATCGATCTTCATCTGGGCGGTGAATACGATTACACCCATTCCTTTGGCATGATGCCGCTCGGCGTCGGCGCCGAAGTTTTCACCATGGAAGCCTTGGCCGCCAGTCACCGGGAAGGTCATGCGCCCAACCATCGGGAACATGTGAACGAGTTTATTCAGGAAAATCCCCAACGTTTCAAGATCGGGGTACTGGATGTTCCTGCCCGAAAAAGGGCGCCCGAGTTGCGCCTGACTGTCGATACACCGGAAGATTATGAACGTGCCTGCCGTCTGGCGGTCATGGCCGCGCCAGCCTGGATGACGACCGAGGGAGCGATAGCCGCTTGTTAGCGCTGTGTATCGAGAGTTCGCACGCCCGCGGGATGGGGCATCTGTTTCGGGCGTTGAATCTGGCCGAAGGGCTCCGAGAGCGCGGTTTGCCGTTCGTGTTCCTGCTCAATGCCCATGCCCCCGCTTTGCATTTGCTGTCTGAACGCGGTTACGCCCACGAGATCGTCCCCTTGGACGAATCCGGCGCTTGGGAGCGAGCGCGCATTGATCACCACGGGATACGGCTGTGGATCAATGATCGCTTGAATACCGATGTCACCCATGCCCGCCAGGTCAAGGCGGCTGGCGTGCCGCTCGTTACCTTCGATGATCGGGGGCTGGGGGCAGCTTTGTCTGATCTGAACGTTGCCGCCCTGATTTTCGACAACGTCGGCGATTTACAGGGAGGCCGGGTTCTGCAAGGGCCGGATTACCTCATTCTTAATCCGGAAATCGCCCGCTTTCAGCGTTTGCGTAAAAGTGCCGGTTCGCTGTTGGTGACTCTTGGCGGCAGCGATACCTATGGCGTGACGGTCGCCGTTGTGCGCCATCTGGCGGCGCTCGGCAAGGGCGCGACCGTGATCGTCGGGCCGGCCTTCGCTCACCGTGCAGCGCTGGAGCAGGAACTGACCCCGGCCTTTCAATTGAAATGCGGCGTTCCATCTCTTATTGCCGAATTCGCCGCCCACGATCTGGCCATCACCGGCGGCGGTGTAACGCCTTTCGAGGCAGCCGCTTCTGGCTTGCCCTGCATCGTCATTGCCAATGAGTATTTCGAGGTGCCGGTAGGGGAGGCTCTGGCCGATTTGGGCGTGGCCGTATTTGCCGGCCATTACGCAGTGCTGGACGAGCAGATGTTTGCTGTCGATCTGCCAATTGAAGCCATGAGTAGGGCTGGACTTGAAAGGGTCGGGTTGCTGGGGCGACAGCGCGTCCTCGATGCCATCGCTGCCTTGCTGTGAATTCCATGAATAAAACCGTTGTCATTCACCAGCCGGATTTCATTCCCTACCTCGGGTTCTTCCATCGTTTTCTTTCCAGCGATCAGTATCTGGTGCTGGATCATGTGCAGTTCGTGAACGGCAGTTCGCGGGCATGGACACACCGGGACAAAATCAAAACGCCGAAGGGCGCGCAGTGGTTGAGCGTCAGTGTGCACAAGGCGCCCCGCGATACACCGATCAATCAGATCGTGCTGTCCGATGTGGTGGATTGGCGTTCGGATAACCTGCGTCTGCTTGAGGCCAATTATCGCCAGGCACCGTTTTACGACGAAATCATGCCCCACCTGCGTCGCCTCTATGAGCAGCCGGTGACCATGCTCGCCGACTTCAACTTATGTTCGATCCGGATGTTGATGTCCTTGCTCGATGTGGAAAGACCCATGGTGCTTTCCAGTTCCCTAGAGCCTCAGGGGGCGAAGAATGAATTGCTGGTCGATTTGTTGCAAAAGGTGGGGGCCAGCCATTATCTTTCAGGGGTTGGCGCGCGGGACTATATGGACGAGTCGATCTTCCGGGCTGCCGGGATCGAGGTTCTTTGGCAGGATTTTCGGCATCCAGTCTATCCACAGTTATTTGGCGACTTCGAGCCCTATCTGAGTGCAATCGATGTCCTGTTCAATTGCGGGGTCGATGCATCCCGCCGGCTGTTAAGGGGAGAACAATGAATATTCTGGCGATTGGCGCCCATTTTGATGACGTGGAACTGGGATGTGGTGGTGCCTTGGCCAAGCATGCTGCGGCTGGCGATAACGTTTATGTATTCGTCGCCACGGTTTCCGGTTTTTCCAACCAGTACGCTCAGGCGATTCGCTCCAGCGATATCGCCCTCGCGGAAGCGCAGGCAGCCATGGCTGTACTTGGGGTCACGGAATTGATCTGCGGCAATTTCAATACCCTGGAGGTGGAGTTCGTCGATGCGCTCAATGTCCAGATACTTCGGATCGTCGAAGAGAAGAAGATCGACAAGGTCTATACACATTGGAACGGTGATATTCACCACGACCATCGGGCCGTGGCCCAGGCGTCCCTGCATAGTTGTCGGCATGTACCTTGCCTGCTGATGTATCGCAGTAATTGGTATCACTCTACGCAGGACTTCCGAGGCAATTTTTATGTAGATATCAGCTCCTATTGGGCTGTCAAGGAGCGAGCCATCCTTGCGCACGAATCTGAGGTCGAGCGTACGGGGCATAAATGGATCAGTTTTTTCAAGAATGAAGCAGAGAACGCGGGCCAGAAGATTGGTGTTCGCTTTGCTGAATCGTACGAAGTCGTTAAGTGGCTGATCAACTAGCAGTATCCACGCGGTAAAGAGATACCAGATGTCGAAACTTGAGCGAGTCGATGGGCTCGATACTGT
>CAZLOF010000179.1:4919-8560 GCA_964560745.1 uncultured Thermoflexus sp. | reverse complement strand
ACTGTAATGTGACCAAGCCGCCCATCGACAAACCGCACACCAGCACCTTGCTGCACGATTGTCGCAGCGCATGCAGCGATTTTGCCGCAGCCCCCACCCATTCTTGCCACTTGGCCCCGCGCATTTCGCTTGGAGGGCCGCCGTGTCTGGGCAAAAGCGGGCAATCGACAGTGTAGCCACGCTCGGCAAAATGCAGCCCCAACGGGCGCAACTCGGCTGGTGAGCCGCTAAAACCATGCACCAGCAACAACCCAATCTCACGGTGGGTGCTGCCCTCATAAAAAAATGCCTGTGCGTTTGGTCGTTCGGTCAAGTCAGCTTTTATCCTATCGCTTAAACAACGATTGCGCTTTTACCATGTATTGCAAGCCAAGGATGTTTTTGGCAATGATAGTCACCGCCTTGGCTAGCCAGCGCGTCATGCATAATCTCAGTCACCACCCGCTCACAATCGGTCATCACCAGCTAGCGCCAAGACACAAAACAGTGTGGCATACCACCCCATGCCACACTGCCGTCATCGTTATATCGCATCGACCAAGTTTATTGCATTACCGAGCGCGATGTGGGAATAATGCGAGTTGATTTAATGACTGAGCGGTCAATATGGGCTTGCACCAATGGCAACAGTTCATTTTTCCAGCGCTCGCTTTCATAGACTGCCTTGTAAATTTGCACCCGCGCCTCTTCATTTTCAAAACGCCGCATCCAATAAAACATATTGGGGTCGGTTTCACTCACCCACATGCCCAATACCACTACCCCCAGTGATGATTGAAAAGGCACAATCACATCTTGCATCAGGTTAACCCACGCCTCGCGCTTGCCGGGGTGGCAGGTATATTCTCTAAATTCGATTAACATATGATTATTATACGTAATACAGCCGATTAAAATAACCCCATGCAAATTGATCTCAATTGTGATTGTGGCGAAAGCTATGGGCGCTGGGAATTGGGCGACGATGCCGCCATGTTTCGCTATGTTAGCTCGGCCAATGTGGCCTGCGGCGCTCATGCCGGCGACCCAGATGTGATGCGCCAAACAGTGCGCCAAGCCAAAGCCGCGGGGGTTAGTGTCGGGGCGCATCCCGGGTTCCCCGATTTGCTGGGCTTTGGGCGGCGCGTGGTGCAAATGTCACCCGATGAGGTATTTAACAGCGTGTTAGCCCAAATTGGCGCGTTATATGCCATTGCCAAAGTCGAGGGCGTGGCCTTGGCGCATGTTAAGGCGCACGGAGCCTTGTATAACTATGCCGCGGTCAACCCGTCCATTGCCCAAGCCATTGCCGATGCCACAGCGGCGTTTGACAAGCGGCTTATTTTTGTGGCGTTGGCTGGTTCGCCCTTGGTGACGGCTGGGCAAAAAGCCGGGTTGCATGTTGCCCAAGAGGCCTTTGCCGACCGTGCCTATGAGGCCGATGGCTCATTACGCAACCGCAAATTGGCTGGGGCCATGATCGAAGATAATGCGCTGGCGCTGGCCCAAGTCATTCGCATGGTAAAAGAGGGGCACACCCTAAGCCATGATGGGCAGCGTGTCGCCATTCAAGCCGACACCATTTGCCTGCACGGTGATACCCCCGGCGCTGCCGCCCGTGCTCAATTTTTACGCAATGGCCTTGAACAAGCAGGCATAGCGATTAAAGTGCTAAGTGAGAAGTAAAAAGTGCTAAGTGCTGAGTGCTGAGTTCAGGAAACATCGTTCACGGCTTAGCACTTAGCACTTTCTACTCAGCACTCAGCACTTCTAACGAAACGCCGAAGCGTTTAGCCCTTCGTAGCCATGCACAAACTCGGTGAGGGGGAAAGCATGAACACGGCGGGCAATGGCGGCGGATGGATGTGGGACAAGATTGGGATGAAGTAACCCAGCCAATAGCTCGGCCCCGTCTACCACGCGCGGCCCCGGGCGGCTAAAATAGGCTGTGGCATCAACGGCACAAATTTGATTGAGATACGGCGCGGGTAATTCTTTCCATTCCTCGCGATCTTTTACAGTCTCAAATTGTTGCACACTGCCTGCCAAATCATACCCACACGGCATCACCACCACCATCTCAGGTTGGCAATGAATAACATCATCCCACGTAATGCGTTTTGAAGGTTGGCCAGCCACCCCCAACACTGATTGCCCGCCCGCAATGGCAATTTGTTCGGGAACCCAGTGACCGGGCGCAAAAGGCGGATCGAGCCATTCTAATGCAGCGACGGTGGGTTGATGCGGCGTATTTATACACACCTCCCTGCACTTATCCACACGTGCGCGTAAGTTATCCACAAGTTGTGCAGACCTAGCGCGGGTATTCGTTATGTCACCCACCATTAAAATCGTATCAAATATGGCTTCTATTGTGGTGGGTTCGAGCGAAATTACATTCGATGCAAAGCTGCCCCATTTGCTGTTTAAATCGCGCACAGCGGCTTGCACAGTGCCAAATGACACCGCACAAACATCACATAATTCTTGGGTCAGAATGATATCGGGCTTGGCTTTTTCAAGCGCCTCATAATTCAGCCCATACAAGCTCAGCCCGTCGCGCAGTTGTGACGACACGGCTTTATCAATTTCTGAGGCGCTCATACTTTGGTCTTCTGGGCAAAGCTGAATGCCTAAGGTGCTATAAGTCATCACCGGCACGTCGGCAACGTCAAAAGGGTAATCACATTCGTGACTACGACCAACCAAATGATCACGCAAGCCAAGGGCGCACACAATTTCGGTGGCGCTGGGGAGTAATGAAACAATTCGCATAATTTTTATCGTAGGGGCAGGTAGCAAAGTAGCAAGTCGAAAAGTAACAAGTGCTAAGTGCAAATAATAGCACTTGCCACTTTGCAACTTTGCTACCTGCTACTTTGCAACTTGCCACTTCTTTAGGCATCAAACGCCTGTTCGATCACATCTTCGATGGGTGGGTCTTCGATGGTGAGATCGTGCACCGATTGCTCGGCTAACAATCGCGCTGTAACCGCAGCCACCTCGCTGGCTTTGACTTGAATAAGCACTTTACCATCTTCATTGGGATTAGGCATCACCGTGCCATAATTTGCCAGCAAAGCCGTTTGGCGTGCGCTACCTTCATCACCCACCGCCAAGCCATTGGCTGTAACAATGTCTGAAACCAATTTCACTCCCAAGGTTTTATAAGGCGCAATTCGCCGCGATAAGTCATTTAAGCCGCCGTCATATTTTAGTTTGCCATGATGAATAATAATGATGCGCTCGCACAGCGCCGTAACATCAGCCATATAGTGGCTGGTCAAAATCATGGTGGCGCCAGTGCGGCGGTTATATTCTTTTAAAAAGGCGCGAATCCGGTTTTGCGAGGTAATGTCGAGACCAATCGTTGGCTCATCTAAAAATAACACAGTAGGCCGATGCAGCAGTGCCGCCGCCAATTCGCATTTCATACGCTCACCCAACGATAAATTTCGCACAGGCTTGCCCAACACATCACCAATCGCCAACAGTTCAACTAATTCATCGAGTGTGCGTTTATATTCGGCTATGGGTATGCCATAAATGGCCTGATTGAGCAAAAACGAATCGGAGGCCGGGATATCCCACGACAAGCGATTACGTTGTCCCATCACCAATGTAATCGAACGCAAATAGTCGTTGCTGCGCTGCCAAGGCAC
>CAZLOF010000179.1:0-4909 GCA_964560745.1 uncultured Thermoflexus sp. | reverse complement strand
GCACATAACCCAACACTTTGGCCCCGCCACCTGTCGGAAAAAGCAAACCCGATAACATTTTGAGAGTGGTTGTTTTACCTGCGCCATTTGGCCCCAAAAAGCCCACAATTTCGCCGCGCCCAATTGAAAAACTGACAGAGCTGACCGCATGAACATCTTTGAAAGTGCGATTGAACACGCTGCGCAGCGATGCCGCAAACCCCGACTCACGCTCAGAGACGCGATAGGTTTTGCTTAAATTTTCGACCACAATTGGAACTGCATTGGCATTTTGCATGGTTAGAATATTAACACGTGAGCGAAGGGTTAAGGATTAGGGATTGGAGATGTGAGGGAAGCCGCTTTCTGATCTTTTTTTACCTTTTCGCGCTCCTTTTCCCATAGGTTTGCAAATCGTTCAAAGACATCAGAAATAATTTCGAGTTCGCTTTCCGAGTAACTGGAAATCAGTTCATCTTGTGCGTTTCGTGCTGATTCAAACCATGATGCGACATTTTCAGCCGCCGATTTTGTAGGCGTAATCAACGTCCCGCGACGATCATCGGGGTTAGATCGCCGCTCAATTAAGCCTGCTTTTTCGAGGCGGTCGAGCATGGCAGTGGTTGCACCCGAAGTAAGCCCAGTTCGTTTGGCAAGCTCTGAAGGCGTCGCCGTGCCTTTAAAAAAGAGCAGTCGAAGACATTCCATGTCGGTCGCATTGAGGCCAGCCCATTCGTTTACAGCATTTTGAAACAACCGCAAATGAACGCCATAATCCCGCACCGCCATAAGCGCACGTTTCGTTAAGTCTGTCTTTGTGAGTTTGGTCATAGAATATCACTAAATTTATCTTTGCAATTAAGTATCTTTATAATATAATTAATTTCATTGAGCTTGACAATCCCAAGTTCAATGAAAGATGACAAAACGACCTAAAATCAGATAAGAAATTAGATAAGGAGATTATCATGCAAGCTACAGACGCAAAAAAAAACACCAAGAAATCTAGTGACGGATTCTCAGCCGAAGAAAAAGCCGCCATGAAAGCCCGTGCCCAAGAGTTGAAAGCAGAAGCAAATGCAAACAAGAATCGGGAAGAAGGAGAAAAAGCGGTGCTAGCTGCAATCGCGCTGCTAAAAGACAACGATCACATCATTGCAAAAAGATTACATGAGATCATCACTGCAAATGCCCCCCAACTTTTACCCAAAACTTGGTATGGCTTTCCGGCATATGCCAATAAGGATGGCAAGATTATTTGTTTCTTTCAAGCCGCGAGTAAGTTTAATACAAGGTATGCGACGTTCGGGTTCCAACCCGATGCAAAACTTGACGATGGCAACATGTGGCCGGCCTCTTTTGCCTTGCTAAAGTTAACCGCAGTCGAAGAGGAGCGGATTATTGCACTTGTAAAGAAAGCAGTGAGCTGAGGCTCGTTACATCGCACTTGTTGCTCATTCCTCAATCTCTAATTCCTAATCACTTCTTCGGCCATTTCTCGGCATAAAATTGCACATATTCTTTCATGCGTGAGGCCCAATACACATCACTATGCGCCCCAATCCCCACCGAAAACCGTGCCGAGACCCCAGCCGCCAGTAATTTTTGATATAAATCATTGGGGCCAGCATAAGAAGGCAAATCTTCGTTACCAACATCTAGCCACACCCGCTGAGTGCGCAGTTGGGCCGGGCTATGCCCGCCAATAATGCTAAACAATTCGGGGTGGCTAAACCCAATCACAGTGGCCCAATACCCCCCGCGTGAAATGCCGCCAATGGCTCGCATCTCGCGATTGCGAGCGGTGGCATAAGTTTTATCGACATAGGGCACTAAATCATTCACCACAAAATCTTCCCACGAATCAGGGCCATTGTTTGAATAAAGATATTTGCTGGCGTTGCCCATTTCAATATCGTTAAAGGGCATCACCATAATAAAGGGCGCTACGGTCTTGGCGTTAATCAGCGCATTTGCAGCTTCAACCACCCCATCGTCTTCCCATTCGCCCCAAATATAAAAACGCCCCTGAATAAGATAAATGGTTGGGTATTGCTGTTTGGCGGGGGCATAACAAGGCGGCAAATAAATTTGCACCGAGATTTTGTGCCCCAATACTCGGCTGCTCAAACTATCTTCGATTACTTTGCCAGTTGTGTCGGCGCAGACAATGGGCATAGGAGAAGTCGTAGCCGAGGCATTTACAATAGAAAGCAGCGCGGTTGTAGCAGTTGGCAAGGGGATTGGTGTGAGGGTAGAGGTGGGACGGGAAACTGGTGCAAGCGTAGAAGTCGGGCGAGGGGTTGGAGGGATTGTAGTCGGGGTGCGCGTCGGGGCCATGATGACTTGGGGAGGGGGCTGGGGCGATGGCGCAACGATATTGCTTTGAGTTTGGGCTGCCACCGCGGCGGCATTGGCCTTATTTGCAGCTTGCAACGTTGACATGATCAAATCGGCCTCAGTTGAGATGAGCATCGCTAGTAATGCCGATATTACTAATATCGCAATAATAAAACGTTGAATCCAAATCACAATAAATCCTTTAATTGTAGATACTATATTCGGACAGATGTAAAAATGCGGTTTCGCCAACCCTTTCAATTTTTACCCTTTCTTATGTTATCAGAAGAAAACATAAATATTAACATTTTTTATACTGAGATGAAATAGAATTTATTACGTATTTACGGCGTTTTTACAAGCACATAACAAAAATATCACAAGAATTAGTTATGCTAATAACCAAGGTTCGAACCCAAATTGATTTATCTCAAATAAAACAATATGAAAAAAACAAAATTAGCCATCGTTGCGGCAAGCACCGTATCATTATTAGTTGCAGGCTCGGCTTATGCCGGCGTTATTAACACTGGCAACCCCAAGGCCCCAGTCAACCAAACCCCTAACCCTGGGCAAAATGCCCAACCCCAGCGCCAAAATCGTGGCGGGATGAGTGATAAGGCACAACCTGGCCCACGTGGGCCACAACAAGGCTTATTTCATGGCAAAGTAAGCACCATTGATGGCAACAATTTGGTCTTTGAGCAACCGGCCCGCCCACAACGCTCGAATACAGCCACGCCCACCGCCCCCACAACAATTAAAGTAACCACCGATGCTAGCACAAAATTTATTGTCACTGGCATTGCCAGCCCAAGCCTAGCAAATGTAAAAGCTGGCGATCTGGTGACCGTACTGCTTCAAAAACCAGTAGATCGCGCGGCGCTCAAAGCCGCATCGGTATTCGTTGCACCATTACCTAGCGAGGTGCATGTCGGTGGGAAAGTTGAAAATGCCTCAGCCACTGGCTTTACAGTCAAATCGCCTCGCAGCACAAACAAGGTTAATATCAGCGCCAGCACCAAAATCATCATTCTGGGCAAGCTTGATGGCGGCATCGCCGACATCGCCAATGGCGACAATGTGCAAGTGGTTGGCAAGCCCAGCAGCACCAGCACCGTCGAAGCCAGCCAAATTATCAAGCAAAACAAAGACGCAGCCCATTTTGGCGGGCAAATTGTCGTCATCAATGGCAATATCGTCACAATTTGGTCACCTCAGGGCGATCAGGTCAATGTTGATGTGGCTAAAGCCAATTTCGCCAACAACCGCACTGTCGTCGATCTCAAAGTCGGGCAACATTTAGCTGGTGCTGGCGTAAAAAATGCTGATGGCAGCATTACAGCCCAAATCATTGGCGGCGGCAAAGGCGGCCCCGGCGCTAACGACCCCAAGATGGGCAACAAAGGTGGGCACGGTCAAGGTGGTCCACAACGTGGCCCCAACGGCCCACAAAAGAAACAAGCCCCCGGCACAGGGGTATAAATAACTCCCGTTTGTTTTTTACCGATTTCGCTATATCCACTCCAGCAAAGCTAGCGTGGATATAGCGAAATCGGCATATTTACAACTTAGTGCGCGTCTGGGGACGCGCACCAAGCACAGCTTCAATTAAATAAATATCGCGTTATATACACGATATTTATGATCTTTGCATGACAGTTTTTAGGCGCAATTCCATCACGTGTAGAATCACCCTAATTTCATGCAGGATTCACTCGACGATTTATATCACGTGCCCCGCCCGCCGCTACTGGTTGTAATCTCTGGCCCCTCTGGTGTTGGTAAAGATACCATGTTGATACGCACCAAAGAACGTGGGTTTGAGTTTATGTTTGTAGTCACCATGACTAGCCGCGCCCGCCGCCCAAATGAAATCGATGGCCGCGATTATTTCTTTGTAAGCAAACAAAAATTTGAAGAATTAATTGCCGCCAACGAGTTTTTAGAACACAGCGTGGTGTATGGCGATTACAAAGGCATCCCCAAAAGCCAAGTACGCGAGGCAATGGCCAGCGGCAACGATGTGGTGATGCGAATTGATGTGCAAGGCGCAGCAAAAATTCGCCAAATGGTTCCCAATGTCGTCACCATTTTTCTCATGCCCGATTCAGAAGATGAGTTAATACGGCGACTGGTTGAGCGCAAGACCGAAACCGCAGAAGGCCTACAACGCCGCATTGAAACCGCCCGCGACGAAATGAAACGCCGTTATGAATTTGATTATGTGGTGGTCAATCACATCAATCATCAAGATGACGCAGTTGATGAAATCATTGCCATCATTCGGGCCGAACATTGTCGTAGCCGTCGCACACCTATCGTATTATAAAAAAGTAATTTCGGCAAAACCTACTTTTTTATACCCGATTCCCTCTTGCAAATCTAAGGTTGATCCGTATAATTAACCGTCCAACAAATGGTAACACCTATAAAACCCGTTAACTCTGGCGTGATGGGCCCGACTAAAATTGAAAAATCCATCATGGAAGCAATCAAAACGGCCAAGCTCGGTTTGCCGGATTGGAACGCCCTTGCCAAGCAAGAACATGTCTCACTTGATTATTTAATGCAGCGCGTGGACTGGATG
>CAZLOF010000178.1:0-8561 GCA_964560745.1 uncultured Thermoflexus sp. | reverse complement strand
CTATTGTGTCTTCTTTTTGCTTTACGTTCTCGTCTTCGTTATATCTTTTCTTGGTGTATCTAGCCATAAATCACGCTTATTATACTTCCAATTAATGCTTTTTTGATCTTAATGCATAAATCTCGCGTTCGAGTTCATTATCGGGTTTCGGCAAGGGCTTTTGTTGCAGTTGCAATTGGTCAATCTGGCTTAATATTGCGGCTCCTCGTTGCACTTGGGCAAGGCGCAACGGATGATAATCGGCCTCGGCAATTTTGCCTACCCGATAATCATCATCTAAATCGCGAATATTACGAATAATTGTTCGTCTTTCAGCTTCTAATGATTCAAGCAAGGACGGTAGCGGTTGCGCTAATTGCTTTTTTTCTAATAATGGTGATATTACAAAAGCGACACACACAATAAATAAAGCAGCAGCGACAAAATAAGTAGCCATAAAAGTTATTCTGATATTAATTTACCAACGACATCGTTTAAAACTTGTGAGTTAAGTGGTTGAATATAAACGTATCGAATGACACCCGTTTTATCAACAATAAATGTTTCAGGTTGGCCGGTAATACGATATTGGTTTTTGCCAATCCGTTGTTGAAAATCTAAGCCATTTGGATAGCTAATGCCAAATGATTGTAAATAACGGATTGCGGCAACTTCAGTATCCAATTCATCAATGCCGATAACTACTAACCCACGATCGCGATATTTTCGCCATACGTTTTCAAGATCTGGGGCCTCATCTCGACATGGCTCGCACCACGAAGCCCAAAAGTTGATAATGACGACCTTGCCTTTCAAGTCTGAAAGTTTGACTGTGTCTCCAAAACCGGCTTGGTAATCTTTATATAAATTAAGGCTAAAATCGGGGGCAACATCACCCACTTTAGGTCGATTACCGGGGCGGCTGGCTAAGACTAATGCGGTAGCAAACAAGCCACCCATCAATATCACCACAAGCGCAGAAACGATTAAAAAAAGTTTTCGGCTACCCATCTAATTGTCACTCACTTGTTGTTCTAGCTGCTCAATAAAACGTTGCTCAGTTGCCATTTTAGGTGAAATGGTTGAAGCGCCAACCTGCGTTTGGTTTGACAAATGGGTTGCGCGGCGTATTGTAAAGATGCTGCCTACGATCAAAGTTATTGCACCCAAAATAGGTAATACCCACAAAGTAAATGTTATGCCAGATTTCGGCGGTTCTTGTAAAACGGTTTCACCAAAACGGGCTTGAAAATAAGCCAAAATTTCTTGGCTATTTTTGCCTGATTCTAATTGTGCTTTAATTTCACTTTTCCATTGGTTACATGTTTCAGTTGGGCAATCGGCCAAATTTCTACCGGCACAGGTTGGGCAATTAAGTTGTTTTGCAATTTTGTAGGTGCTGTCATCTGTATTGGGGTCTACAGATTGGGCAGAAACAGGCAAAACAAAGACAGTTACGGTCAACCATATCACAATAATTGTCGCAATTGTGCGGCCCATTGTGGTTGATAATTTGTTGGTTTTGGCATCTGTCACTTTTTCATGATTCCAAAACGCCGCAAAAAATCCTAATAGCATCACAACACCGCCAATCCAGATCCAATTAATCAGTGGGTTGATATAAACTTGAAAAGTAGCCGTCTCGCCCTGCCCCTCCCATGCCGACAAAATAACATAAACTTCTTCGTTTAATGAGCCGGTGGTGTCGGCAATTGTTGCAGTGTGTTGTTGTGCTGGGTAGCCATCACGATGTGGGTATACGCTCCCTATTTCACGTCCATTTAAATCGGTTACCCAAACAGCCGCCTGAATGGTTTCGCAATCATCAAAATCACAGGGTACACTCTTCAAGCCACGATAAGTGAAGCGATAGTCATTCACCTCAAATGATTCGTTTAGTTTAAGGTTGCGCACCACGTCTTCACCATACAATCCTTTACCCAACGCCCCAATCGCCACAAGCACAACGCCAATATGCACCAAATAGCCACCATATCGACGTTGATTTTTTTGAAATAAACATCGCAGTGCGGTTAATGCCGATTCTTTATTATTATGCATACGCGCCCTCGCGCCGCGCCCATATTCGATGAGGGTTTGGGTCAAGGTGTAGGCGCACAAAGCAAAACCTAAAATTGCCAAGGGCTGACGTGTGCCGGTTGCAATTAAACCAATAATTGTTAGCCCAGTAAATAAACCAGCCCACCGCGACTGTTTACCAATTGTGTTAAGGTTGGCTTTGCGCCACGCCAATAATGGGGCCACACCCATCAATAAGACGAGTATGGCTAATTGTGGCACCACTGTTTGGTTATAAAATGGCGGCCCGACCGTAATTTTTGTGCCGTTAATGGCCTCAGAAAAAATAGGAAATGTTGTGCCGATAAATACAGTAAGTGCTGCACTGACAAAAACAACATTTTGTAATAAGAAAATACCTTCACGTGAAAATGCCGCATCAAGTTTATGATCGCTTTGTAAAGTATCGAGCCGTGAAAACCATAATGATAAACAAATGGTCAACATCACAATGATGAAGCCCAAGAAAATAGGGCCAAGGCTTGATTGGGCAAAAGCATGAACCGAAGTTAATACGCCGCTACGAACCACGGCTGTCCCCCAAATGATTGACACAAAGGTCAATAACATCAGGCATACATTCCAATTTTTAAACATGCCACGTTTTTCTTGAATCATGGCCGAATGTAAAAATGCCGTGCCAAGTAACCAAGGCACTAACGATTTATTTTCAACAGGGTCCCATCCCCAATACCCCCCCCACCCTAATACATCGTGTGCCCATCGACCACCAAGCAATAAACCTGCCATTAGAAACGCCCAACCAACCAATGTCCAACGGCGTGATGAAATAAGCCACAAATTATCGGTGCGGCGTGTGGCCAATGACGCGATACAAAAGGCAAATGGCACAATAAAGCCCGTAAAACCGGCATATAGCACCGGCGGGTGAATAATCATGCCCGGGTGGCGTAACAATGGGTTTAACCCGCGTCCATCGAGCGGTGGGAAATCGTAACGCACAAAAGGATTGGCAATAAACAAATTGATAGCGATAAAGAAACCCAAAATAACACACATGGTTGTGGTGACATAAGGTAATAAAACTTTATCGCCTTCCCATTCGCGTGCCATAGCAAAAAACATAAAGCACGACATGATGAGGCTCCAAAATAATAATGAGCCATTTTGTGAACCCCATAATGCCGTGATACGAAAGAAAGTAGGGGTTGCTAAACTCGATACATCGGCAACATATTTCACCCCAAAATCATGATTGAGCAATGCCACCCATAGGCCAACACAACCCATTAACATGAGCGGAAAGGTGAGTGAGGCTGCGGTGCGCCCACTTTGCACAAAACGATCATCATTAACACGCACACCCCACATCGAGATGATCGAAGCGTAGACACAAGCAACAAGTGCAATGAGGACGGCATAGTAGCCAAGGTCAGTTAACATAAGTTATGAATTGCAGATGATAAGTAATAACCCCATAGCTTATTTTTTTTCTTCGACATATTTGCTAGGGCAACGCAGCAAAAGGGCATCTTGTGAATTTGCCGCATAAAATTTACCATCCTCGGCCAGTTTGCCGGTAATAATGGCTTCAGATTCATGCAGCAATGTGTCTGGCTTGGTGCCTTTGTAAATTACACGAAGACGTTTGGCTTGGCTTAAATTATTCACCAAATCATTATGTGAATTAACAACATCGAACTCAATATGCAATGTTGTGGGGTCATATTGAATGCTATCGCCAACCACAATGCCGCTAACTTTAATTGGGCGTTGTGTGATTTCACGATTGGTAGCTGCGCGGGCAAATAAATCGTTGACAGTTACTTCGAGATTTGCATTGCCAAGGATTGCGAAAGTAATGACGGCAATCATCGCCGCAGCAATTAACCCAATACCAATGATAAATTTTGGTTTCATAGTTTTAAATCCTTTAAATCGCTCACATTGTTTAAATATGTGGTGTTAGTCGACAGATTAATATCGAGTTATTATTATGCAATGTATTCCTTAATACATGATCAGCTATTTGGCTAGTATTTTGTCATGTTGATTAAAGTTGCCTCAACTATAATTCTGCGATGTGACGCGCAAACTTTTTTTGATCATTTTAGCAAGCATTGGTTGTGGGTTAATTACAGCCTGCACAACCCAAACAACGGCTACACCAACTGCTACAGTTTTAACAACCTCGTTATTACCCACGCCCCGTGCAACGCTTACCCCACGTCCAACGGCAACAATCAGTGGTAACAGTAGTATTGTTGTAAACACACAGCGTGACCCAGGGCCAACCCCAACCCCAACGTTGTATACCATTCAAGATGGTGAGACACTTATCCCAATTGCAAATCGATTTGGGGTGAGTGTAGCAGATTTAATTGTAGCTAACCCCGGACTAGAGCCCGGACGCATTCAAGTGGGTCAACGCCTTATTATTCCATCGGCAGGGATTGGCCGCTCGACAGGTGGCGGAAGCGCTGGTCAATTATTACCTTCGCCTACCCCATCAGCCTATACCACACGGGGGGTAAACGTCTATCGAACGGCGGCTGGCAGCTTAGAATGTTTAGGTGAAGTGTTTAACCCGGGTCCAAGTGCATTAAATAATGTGCAATTACAAATTACGTTGTTCGACGATGCCAACAAAGTTCTTACCTCAGCTATTTTTTTTGTTGCCTTAGATATCATCGGCCCTGGTCAAACCTCACCTTTTCGGGTTTTATTTACCGAGCCACCGCCTACTTTTTCACGCTTTACGGTGCGCCCTATGCGGGGTGAAGCAATTGACACAACCGCACGTTTTGCAAAAATGGAAATCACCCGCAAAGAAGGATTGGCTTTGGATAATACGCAATTCAAAATTACAGGCGATGTCGTGAATCGTGATACGGTTAATGCACGTAATGCACGGGTCATTGTCACCACTTATGATGACCAAAAACGGGTGATTGGTTTTCGCAATGTGCCTTTAGCCGATGGCAATGTTCCGGCAAATTCTCAAATTGCTTTTGAAGTGACGCTTGTTTCAGCCAACAAAGTAGCCGAATATGCAATTTCTGTAGAAGGGCTGAAATAACGACAGGTTGTTGGGGTTGCAAATGTCAGCCTTGTGTCGCATAGTGTCTTAGCACGTCATTACACTATGTTTCATCCAGAGGAGGAGAGGCGATGTCCAAAAGCATTGCCGGTAGCTCCCCAACTTCGGGGGGGGAGTTGGGGAGCTTCTAAGATTAACATGAGCAATGCAGTTTGGAATTTTGTTGGCACATGGATTGGAGAAACACAAGGCAATAGTGAAGATCCCCATTTCAAACCATCACCAGCCCATATCTGGGAGATTCAACAATGGGGCAACACGGTTACAATTCATAGCCGATGGGAAGGTGAAGAAGCACACTCTCAACTCAATGCTTCGTTATTGTCTGACCAAAAATCGTTTATTTATATTGGCAGCACCCGCACTTTTGTGGCTAAAATGCTTGACACCCAACATTTCGTGATCCCAGAATGGGATACGAATGATATTCGCGGTGATATTGGCCCAGATTATGATGTGATTTTTTCACGCCCCGGGGTAGCCGAGCTTACCGCCCATGCGGCTTGGCTAAAATATAAGCGATCAGTTTGATACTAAACACATCGTCATATATACACTATACTTAGTATCACTATATGAGCAAAAACACATTAAAATCCCTCATCCTCATTCTCGGCTTGGCAACTGCATTAATTCATTTGTATCTAAATATTCGGCTTGGCCGACTTGATATTGCGTTTACATTAAATGGGTTAGGGTATTTAGCCCTATTGGCAGCCATGTTTGGTAATTTTTCATTTTTGCGTGGCCGCAGCACATTAATTCATTATGCTTTTATGGGGTTTACGGCCATTACTATTTTGGCTTGGTTTGCGCTTAGTGGCAATTTTGGTGACTCATTGGCCGTAATCGATAAATTGATTGAAATTGTTTTGCTTGTTTGTTTATGGTTGCATCTTAAATCATAAAATTATTGTGTGGCAAAGCTTGGCAAATAGATAATTTCTGAGTAATTGAAAAGAATAAACATCCATTTGCCAAGCAAATTGTGTTATAAATCATGAACTAATAACATGATGATTGTCCACTCAATACGTTGTGCATTATGACCCAAACAAACGGCCGAATACTTACTATCTCTCGAATGGCTTGTGCAAACATTCCAACTGCATATGGCGATTTTCAATTGTGTTTATATCATAATAATCATGATAAAAAAGAGCATCTGGCCTTTGTATTTGGTAATATTGAGCAAAAATCGAATGTTTTAACCCGAATGCATTCTGAATGTTTTACCGGTGACGTTCTTGGCTCACAGCGCTGTGATTGCGGGCAACAACTAGATAGATCCATGCGTATGATTGCCAATGAAGGTGCGGGGATCATCATTTATTTGCGTCAAGAAGGGCGTGGTATTGGATTATTAGAAAAGTTGCGTGCCTACAATTTGCAAGATCAGGGTTATGACACTGTTGAGGCAAATTTGATGTTAGGGCATCAAGCCGATGAACGTGAATATAGCATTGCGCCGCTCATCTTACAAGATTGGGGGGTGCAGTCTATCCGACTATTAACAAATAACCCGCTTAAATTAGATAGCTTACGCCAATTGGGGGTTATTGTGTCAGAACGGGTATCAATTGAAACCCCCATTCACCCCGACAGCGCTAACTATATGCGCACCAAGGCCCAACGTATGAATCATTTATTAACGCTACCATTTGTTGCGCCGGCAGCTTCATTTATTAGCAACGGGCATCATCATGATTAATCATGAATCGACCTTGGATTACGCTTAGTTATGCCCAAAGTTTAGATGGTTGTATTGCATCCGCCCCCGGGCAACGCACCTTATTAAGTGGCCCTGAGGCCATGAAAATGACACACCAATTACGCACCCAACACGATGCTATTTTAGTGGGTGTTGGCACTGTAATAGCCGACAACCCGCGTTTAAATGTTCGTTTGGTCGAAGGCCGTAGTCCGCAACCAATTGTGCTTGATTCGCATTTGCGTATACCCTTACAATCTTCACTCATTCAATCACCCACCCACCCTGTTTGGGTGTTTTGTAGCACAAATGCGCAAGCAGCCACCAAAGTATCACTTCAAGCAGCGGGAGCACATGTGTTTGTGGTGAACGAAGGTAAAACAAAACATATTGATCTAAGCGAAGTGCTGCATGTTTGTTATGCAAAAGGAATTAGATCATTAATGGTTGAAGGCGGTGCCAAAATAATTCAAGCTTTTTTACATGCCGGTTTAGTGGATGAGGTTGTGATCACGATTACACCGCGTTTTCTAACAGGTCTTGCAGCGCTTACACACCCTTTGCCTCATTTGCCCCAATTTATAAACCCTAAATATCAAGTTTTGGGATCAGATGTTGTCGTAACTGCCAAACTTTTATGGGAAACCTAACCCGTCAATCACTTTACTTTATCGCCCCGCGTCAAATTGAGATCCGCGAAAACAAATGCCCCGTGCTGCTAAACGACCAAGTGCGTGTCAAAACAACTTTATCTGCCATTAGTCCGGGCACCGAGTTGTTAATTTATCGCGGTGAGGCTCCCGAAGAAATGGAGGCAGACGCGACTTTGTCTGCCCTAAGTGGTGGGCTGGCATTTCCACTCAAATACGGTTATTCAGCAATTGGGCAAATTGTCGAGTTAGGGCAAAATGTCGATGTTGGCTGGTTAGGCAAGCGGGTTTTTGCGTTTAACTCGCATGAAACCGAGTTTATCGCCGATATCGCCAGTTTACAAATTGTAAAAGATAACATTTCGTCTGAAGATGCCGTATTTTTGCCCAACATGGAAACTGCGGTTAATTTTGTATTGGACGGACATCCACGTATGGGTGACAATATTGTTGTGCTTGGGCAAGGTGTGGTTGGTCTACTTACCACCGCCTTACTTGCCCAAATGTCGCCTCATTCGTTAATCACCATTGACAAAATTACCCAACGTCGCACCATCTCATTGCAAATGGGTGCTCATGCTAGTTTTGATCCATCAGATGATCATCTAAAATCGTATTCAGCGTTCGCCGATTTGGCATATGAACTCACTGGCGCACCAGCGGCACTCGATACAGCAATTGGCCTTACTGGTTTTAGCGGACGTGTGATGATTGGATCGTGGTATGGCAAAAAACGCGCCGAAATTGATCTTGGTGGGCGTTTTCACCGCAGCCGTATTCAACTGATTAGCAGTCAAGTAAGCAGTCTTTCACCTGAATTATTGGGGCGCTGGAGCAAGCAAAGACGACTTGATTTGGCATGGCGTATGATTGAAAAGATTAAGCCGGCCCAGCTTATATCACATCGTTTTGCTTTTGCACAGGCGGCTCACGCTTATCATTTACTAGATCAACAACCACAACACGGCTTACAAATACTATTGATATACTAGCAAAATGTATACCGTAGCAGTTAAACGCGATTTTGTAGCCCAACACTTTTTAATTGGGGGCGACTGGGGCGCAGAAAATTTCAAACACT
>CAZLOF010000177.1:0-8571 GCA_964560745.1 uncultured Thermoflexus sp. | reverse complement strand
AATAACACCCTTCAAAAAATTACTCGTCGCCGGTGTGATGTTTACACAATTGGTTGGTTGTGCCGCAGCCACGCCCACTTCACAAATACGAGCTGAATCAGCCGTAGTTGCCGCCCGCCCAGCCGCCGCCCCCTCTGCTGTTGGAGGAGCTGCGCCTTCTGGAGTTGCCGCTAATAACGCCGCGACAAATAGCGCTCAGGCCCAAGTTGATGCTGAGCGTTTGGTCATTCGCAATGCTACGTTAAAACTGTTGGTAAAAAACACCGAAGAAGACATGAGCGCGGTCACAAAATTGGTAGCTGAAATGGGCGGTTTTGTCAACTCGTCAAACACCACCAAATTTGATAAAGGGGTGCAAGCCACTTTGGTGCTCAAAATACCTTCACAAAAATTTGATGAGACGATGGATCGGTTGCGCAAGCTGGCGATTGAAGTGCAGTCTGAGACGATTTCAGGCCAAGATGTGACCGCCGAATTTAGCGATTTGGACGCACAAACCAAAAATTTAGAGGCAGCCGAGACCCAATTGCGGGGTATTTTGGCAAAAACCGATAAGGCCGAAGATGTGCTAAAAGTGTTTAATGAGCTAACCAAGATTCGTGGGCAAATTGAGCAATTGAAAGGTCGCATGAATTTCTTATCACGCTCGGCAGCAATGGCAACGATTAATGTGACGCTGACACCCGACAAATTGGCTGAACCGGTGGTGTTGCCGGGTTGGCGGCCCCAAGGTATTGCAAAACAAGCGTTTGAGGCATTGCTGACCGGTTTGCAGGGTCTTGGCACATTGGCAATTTGGCTGGTGATCTTTGCCCTGCCGATTGGTTTGGTTGTGTTTGGTCCGCCCATTTTGCTCATTCGCTGGTTACGCAATCGCCGCAATCGCAATAAAGCCCGTGCCATAGTGACACCGCCCCCAAGCGCATAAGTGTTCGTATAAAAACCATCTTCATCAATCCAAAAGCTGCTCGCAAAGGACACAAAGGGTTTATAAAATACCTTTCTTGTGTTCTTTGTGGGCTTTGTGAGCTGTAAATTAGATGATTTTTACATCTTGCAATCAAAGCCAGAGTTGGGGCGCGGGTATGCCGATTTGGTCATGACTGTGCCGCCCCAATCGCGACCTCGTGGTATGTGCGATTTGCGGCAGATAATTGGAGTAGGCCAGAAGTTGCGCTGTGCAGTCGTCGTGGCGGTGGGGTTTGAGCAGTTGGTGTGGCGGATAATAGTGTAGTTTCAATAAATTTGGTGGTTTATGAGTGTTATTTGGGATCAATGGCTGATAAAACAAAATATAATACAAAATGCAGAGTTTACACAATATGTTTTTCTTGAAGATAATCAATTTAGAAATCAAGTTGAAGACGAACTAATAGACCTGATTCAAACATATCATCGAAATTTAATCGCTCCTATTTCTATTTTAAGCAAACATGGTTACCCGTTGTTGGAAAAAGAGTTAAGGTCCACTTTGCTATCACCACTCCCACAAACTGACAAAACAGTTAAAGGTAATTTCGGAGAAATTCTTGCTTGCAATTTTGCTAATGTTTGTTTGGGTTTTGATATCCCAGTCTTTCGATTAAGACATAACCCAAACTATGATCAGTCAATGAAAGGAGATGATGTTTTGGGATTTATTCGAAATTTAAATGGGGAAATAGAAAAGATTATTGTTGGAGAATCTAAATTTAGGTCATCAATCTCTCCTTCACAAATTATGACACCATTGAGTGAAGCCTATGAATCTTTAGCGAAAGGACCAAAATCGCTTGATTACCTTTGCGCAATGCTTGATCTTAATGGTCAGTTTGACTATGCTCGTTCTATACGGCAAATCAAAAATAAAATTTCTCAGTCTCAGCCTCATCCATTGTCAATCACACATAATCTGATTTTATTGCTTACTAGTGGCCGCTCAACTGAGCCTTTCATATCTTTAAAAAATAAATCTCCTTTATTACCTAATTTGAATGCGGTATATATATCACTTGATTTAGATTTTCAATCTTGGTTGAAACAGATTTTCAATAAAGCTAATGAATAAAGATGAATTACGAAACGAGGGGCATAAACGCTTGCTTGAAGGCATGTTCTTTAAAGCAACTAAAGACTACAAAATAGCAGACGAAACTTTAAATCGGGCTGGTGATTTTTTTAAAGAGTCAGCTGATTTAGAAATTGAAGTTAATAAAAAACCTAATCTTTACGCTGCGACCTTAGCATATTATTTGGCAGGTCACTATGCCAAAGCATATACCATTGCTTCCAAGATAACTATTAATACTGTTCCGGAGGGTATTAATGATTTACTACATTTGATCTTTTCAAAAAACTATCAGCAAATTTATGACAGTGCAAACCTACTTGCAAAAGATCCCAGTTATTCTGACCAAATTTTAGCAGAAAAACTAAAAAAAGGCGAAATAATGATTAATGAGGCAATAGAAAAAGCCTCGCTCCTTATAGCTTATCGTTTAGTGTCCCAAATTTTGAATTTTATTCAAAAAGGGGACTTATCATGCGTAGAAGCTACAATTTCTGGCCTTGAGTTGCTCTGTTCGATAGCCAGTGACCCTAGGTATATGTCCGACCCCGATTTTATTAGAACTTTACGTGGGCTAACGATGGTTATTGAAGAATTTCGAGATAATTCTTTATGGGTACAACTTAGTTCAATGCTAGCTGAAACAGAAGGCGGTTTAGTTAGGACTTATATCAAAGCGTGTGCTGGTCGTGAAAAACCATTTACAGAACTGTGGCGTTCACAAGTCGAAGCGATAATACCAATTAATAAAGGGGATGCCCAGCAACGGCCTAGTTTTCTACTCAAGGCTCCTACAAGCGCTGGTAAGACTAATATCGCTGAGTTAGCCATTTTACGTTTTTTAATGGATAACCGAAATGACCCAAATAAAAAATGTGTATACATAGCTCCGTTCCGAACTTTGGCAAATGAAATAGAAAGAAAATTAAGTACGAATTTACGTGCATTGAATGTTAAGGTTTCTGAACTTTATGGTGGTTTTGACATTAACCCTGTAGATAATTTGAATTATCAAGAAACTAGAGTTTTAATTGCAACACCAGAAAAAGTAGAGGCATTATTTCGATATGTTCCTGAATTTTCGAGCCAAATTGGTCTTATCATTATTGATGAAGGCCACATTATTGAAATTGGAGATCGAGGTTTAAGATTTGAGATGCTTATCCATCGGCTCGTTAGAAGGTTTGGAGATAAAGGTGTCAGAATAGTTTTTATTTCCGCAGTGATGGGAAGTACCAGCGAAATTGCGGAGTGGATAACTGGCTCAAACCAGCCAGAGAATATAGTTTCAAGTAATTTTAAACCTACAAAAACATATTTAGGGCTATTTTTAAGAGGTGAAGATAGGAATAAAGATAAAGTAATTCAGGGATTAAGCTACGTGTCAAATAATAGCAATGGCGGATTTGATAAAAGCAATGCACCAATTCAAACAATTGCAAAACCTTTACCGAAATGTGGCAATAAAATCTTTTCTTGTTTTGACAAAAGCACAAAAACTGTTGGGTTAACTGCGCTAAATCTAGCTACTAATCACCCCGTACTGGTTTTTGCACCTATGCCAGGACAATGTAATCAGATAGCTAAAAGTCTTCTTGAGATCTTAGATTATATAGATAATTGTAAAACCCTATTGCCTATTGCTGAAGAACTATATAAGCCCAAACCTAAAAGTCAGCCTTACAATATTTGGCAAAAGTGTATTAAACTTGCCAAAGAGGAAACTGGTTCTGAATCTACCATTGTGCAAGCTTTGCAAAAGGGTTTTATTATTCATCATGGCGAATTTCCAACAAGGCTTCGTGATGAAATAGCTGTATTGATACAAAGTGGAATACTTAGGCTAATTATTGCAACGAGCACACTAATTAATGGGATCAACTCGCCTACCCACACTATTTTGATTCATAGCATATATCGAGGCTACTTTGCAAACCAACCATGTGCTATTCCAACATCCGAATTTTTTAATTTAGTGGGCCGAGCCGGACGCGCTATGCATGAAAATGAAGGCATAGCTCTAATATTTACTGAAGCAAAAGATAAAGCAAAAAAGCAGAAAAAGCTAGATGAATATGTTACTACCTTAAATAATCAAGTTTTACGAAGTAATTTGGGAAGATTTTTACATTCCGTTCAAGATAAATGGTGCGAGTTGTATCCTAATGCTTCTGTAGCAGATCTTTGTAGTGCTTTGGCCGAAAATAAGATAAATTGGTTGCCTCCGGAAGATCAGAAAATGCTTGGGCTTATTGATGCTCAATTATTAGCTGAATTTCAAGAATCAGATTCAGTGATAGATCCATCAAAAATTCAAAGTATATTTGATAGATCGTTAATGAAATTGCAGTTTGCTCACAAAATAGATACTTTAGAAACCTCTTTAAATTTATTGTGTGCAAGGGCAAAGTATTTGAGTGAAATTCCGATTGCTAATCAGAAGATTTTTTATAGCTCAGGATTAGCGGTAAATGATTGCAAGTGTTTAGAAAATAGCCAGACTGAAATTCACCTTAGACTTAAGTCTTTGATTGATTTTGAAAAATGGAATGATTCTGAAAAGGCATTGTTTTTATGCCGATTACGAAGCGATATTTTTGTTGGCTTATCAATTATGAGGCTTAAAGATGGCAAAACCTATCCAAATTCAGTAGATAGTATTTTGATGAATTGGATGCTTAGTAAATCAATTAGTGAAATTTTCACATCTTCTATAGTCAAAGGTGATACTAAGATTACTTCGCAGCTTGATGTGGCAAATTGGATTGATGATCTTTGTCGTTATAAGCTGCCATGGGCTATAAACGCTCTCAGAGCCTTTATACCTAGCGACACGTCTGTAGAAGACAAAACGAAGATAGATAATGCTTTGACCATTCTAGCATCTTCTGTTTATTATGGTGTCCCCAACCAAGATGTAATAAAAATGTTATGGTTTGGCCTAAAATCCCGAGAGGCTGCATCTTGGTGTGCACAAAAGTGTTCACAGTATTCAGATATTAAAGATGTATATTATTGGTTTGCTCAACTAGCGGTTGATAAAAGTTGGACTGAAGATTGGAGTGGGAGCGAAGATGCAAAAGATAACATATTACGGATTGCAAATGATTTTCAACAGACATTATCATTTAGCAATAATGAAACTTTCGAGGATAAGTAGCTGTGATACTTATACCAAGAATGGTGACATGCATCATTGACACACCAAAAGGGTATTCGGATTGGCTTAATTTAAAACTCCAACGTCATTCTTAATGACACTTACGGACGCTATATACAAATGCATGTTTGTCACCCAAATACCAATAAATCTAAAAAAATCATACATTAAACAAAACGCCCTCCCCACCCAACCCAAACCCAACCGTCGTCCCCACACCCACCACACTTTCGGCATAAATGCGCCCGCCGTGCGCCTCGACCAATTGTTTAGCAATGGCGAGGCCAAGCCCACTGCCCATCGAATCACGCGATTTGGTAAAACGGTCGAACACATGCGCCAACAATTCAGGCGCGATACCACGCCCGGTGTCTTGCACCCGCAGCATGATTTCATCATCAATGCGCTGGGTGCTAACGGTGACAGTACCGCCGCTGGGCGTGTATCGCAGGGCATTGCTCACCAAATTGGTGATCACTTCACGGATACGCACCACATCAACATTTGCAACATATGAGACTTCGGCGGCCTTTCCTTCCGCCGAGGCTTTTTCATCTAACGTCAACCTAATCCCCAATCGGTCAGCCTGCGGACGAAAAGAAGCCACAACATCGGCGGCGAGGGCCGCAAGATTGGTTGGCTCACATTGCAAAACCAACGTGCCAGCCTCGGTCAGCGCCAAGGTGCGCAAATCTTCAATTAAGCGTGACATAACCTTGGTTTCATCGAGAATGGGTTGCAGGTGCGCATCGTCACGCGCATAAATACCATCAAGCAGCCCCTCGACATTGCCTTGAATGACCGCCAAGGGGGTGCGTAACTCGTGGCTGATATCGGCCAGCATGGCGCGACGTTGCTCGGTATTGGCTTGCAGGCGCGTGGTCATGGCATTAAAAGCGCGGCTGAGATCGCGCACCTCACGCGGGCCACGCTCGGCCACCCGCACACTATAATCACCGGCTTGCACTTGGCCTGCCGCCACAATCAAATCGCCAATTGGCAAGGCAATGCGCCGCACCAGCCGCACAATACCGATGATGAATAGAATAATGCCGATCGGCCAACAGATGCCAAACCAAGGAAAAAAATTGCGGGTGCGCGGGATTGGCCCCGGGAAAATCGGCGAATTGGGCGACTGCGGCATTGTCGGTCGCCATAATTCTGGCTCAATCCAGCCTTGATAGGTGGCAAACAGCAAAAATAAAAATGTGCCAGCGCACACCGAGATCAGCAAGATCAAGCCAATCAAAACCCCCATGCGCCAAAACACCCGCCGCCGCATACCGCGCCAGCGTTCAGGGTCAGAAGGAGGAAAAGATGGCATGTGATTTTAGATTTTGGATTTTAGACTTGCTCTAATCTAAAATCATAAATTTCTAATTTAGATTTCTGCAAATTTATACCCCACCCCATATACCGTTAAGATATAACGCGATTCGTTGGGGTTTGGCTCAAGTTTGCGGCGCAGGTTTTTGATATGCGCATCGATGGCGCGTTCATAGCTTTCAAATGACACGCCACGTGCCGCGTCGAGCAATTGGGCGCGGGTAAAAATGCGCCCGGGCTGGCGTGCCATTGTTGCTAACAATTCAAATTCGGTATGGGTTAAATCGAGCAGCACCCCAGCCACACTCACCTTCATTCGCGGAATATCGATAATTAAATCGCCCACGCGAATGTCATTGGTCGCGGGAGCGGGGGCTTCGCTGCGACGCAACACAGCCCGCACCCGCGCCACCAATTCTTTTGGGCTAAATGGCTTAACGATGTAGTCGTCGGCCCCCAACTCTAACCCCACCAATTTATCACTCTCGTCGCCTCGCGCAGTTAACATAATAATGGGGATGTCGTAACCTTTCGCCGCATTGGTGCGACGTAGGGCGCGGGTCACGTCCAAGCCATCCATACCCGGCAGCCCCAAATCTAACACCATTAAATCGGGGGCTTGCCGCCGCACAATGTCAAGCGCAGATGTGCCGTCATAAGCCACAGTTACCGTATAACCCGCGTGTTCTAAATAATCGCGGGCAATTTGAGCGATTTTGGCTTCATCTTCGACGACAAGAATCGACTTCATTAATGACCACCACCCACAACCGGGCGTGCCGTGCCCTGTAAACCAGCACGTCCGTCCCATTTACCCGGCCAGCCGGGCAAAAACAAGGCCACCAATAAGGCCGCAATCGAGGCAAAAAAGGTGACACGATAGGTCGCTTCAAAACCAACGATATTTTCATCGCAAGCTTTTTGCACAGCAGCGCGGGCTTGGGCCTTGGCTGGGGCGGGTAAATTAGCGGCAGCAGCGGGCACATTGTCTTCGTTTGCTACGCCCGGGGTTTCGCAAATGCCAAAGCGTTCACTGCTACCGTTGCTGGCAACCTCACGGGTTTGGGTGCGTTGATTACGCACTTCGGGCGAAATATTGCTACTAAGCACCGTAGCCAGCGCCGCCACCGCCACCGCTTGCACCACAAAACGGGTGCTATTTTGCAGTGATGAGCCACGTGTCACCTCGGCACGGGGCACGCTGCCCAGTGCGGTGGTAAAGGTGGTTTGCAACGCCAGCCCCACCCCTAACCCGCGAATAAACAACAGCCCCATAATATTATTGATGGGTGTAAGCGGCCCGATCTGCGCCAATTGATAGGTATTGAGCATGAGCAGCGCAAAACCAGTTGCCACGATCAAGCGTGGGCCAATTTTGTCATACAAACGCCCAGCAATTGGATTGGTGATAATAGACCCAGCAGCCACCGCCAGCAAAATCGTGCCTGCCTCTAATGCCGTGCGCCCGCGAAAGGCTTGCAGGTAAATGGGCATGAGAAATTCGGCCCCAAATAAGGCCACAGTAGCGATATACCCCACAAAGGTGGCATTGGTATAGTTGCGAATGGCAAACATGCGCAGGTTTAGCATCGGCTCTTTCACCACAAATAACTCGACAATGGCGAAGGCCGTGAGAGCAACAAGCCCGATGCCAAAATAAGCGAGGGTGGGGCCAGAAGTCCAGCCATTGGCCTCGGCAGTAGTAGCGGCATATAACATGCTGCCAAAACCAATGATCGACAAGCCAAGACCAAGCGGGTCAAATTTGGGCACTTTGGGGGTTTTAACATTGGGCAAATAACGCATCCCCATTGCAAGGCCAACAATGCCAATCGGAATATTAATAAAGAAGATATAACGCCACAAATTAGCATCAACCAACAAGCCACCTAAAATGGGGCCGAGCGCTGGCCCGACCGACAGCGAAATGCCAAAAATACCCAAAGCCTTGCCAATTTCATTCATCGGAAAAGCGCGATAAAGCATGGCAGGGCCAAGCGGCTGGGCCAAACCGCCGCCAATGCCTTGAAAGGCACGG
>CAZLOF010000176.1:0-8572 GCA_964560745.1 uncultured Thermoflexus sp. | reverse complement strand
GCAATCCAACGATTTTCATCATGTAATAAATGAATGACTTTTCGGGCATTGTCAACCAATTGGGTTAGGCGTTGCCGACCCGAAAGATTAGGCCAGTGTTGGGCAATATGGTCAAGCTGACCGATCAAATCATCGGGCGAGGCATTGAGCGGGGCATTTAATAATTCGAGTAAATTGTGTTGGATGGGGCCTGCTTCTAATTTGGGTTGCTCGGCATAAAACGGTTGCAATCCTTTAATCAGTTGTTGATAATGTGAATTAACCCCTTCGCCATTTAAAACTGCATCATCAAACAAGGCTTTTAGCTTAACCGCCGCTTTATTTTGGTTGGTTAACCACACCAATACCAAGGCTTCAAGCATATGTTCACGGTTTGAAACGCCATCTGTAACGCCATTTAAATAGGTGTCGGCGGCATATTCATCGCGATAAACAACAGGTGGGGGAAAAGAGCGGACAAAATCGGTGAGTAACCGTGCAAATGTGGCTTCACCCAAATGCACTCGCAACCATTCGCTCATGTTGGTGTGCATTTGGGGCGCAATGTCGGTGCGGTAGGCAGCCAATATCTCGCGGGCGCAATCATCTAATACTGACAATGCATACATTTGGGCCGGTAAGAGTTGTTCACTGGGTAACCGGCTATGGTTGATGCGTTTTGCTAAGGTATAGGCTTCGGTAATATCGGTCAGCGGTAAATCGCCAAATTGGCTATAGGCTAGGTCTTCGAGTTGGTTTTGTTCACGAAATTGTCGATTGATATGCAATGCCATATGCTGATTGTATATGCAACATAGGCAAAACAACATGTGAAATTTTCACCCTTTTTGCTAGATACTAATAAACAAAAGGAACTTAAAATAAATTTTTGCCGAACTCACTATTACTTTATGTTTGGAGATGGCAAAGCCATCTCCAAACATAAAGTAATAGTGAGTTCGGCATTACGGCTTTTGGGGATGCCCACAATTATTGAGAAGATACGATACAACCATAAATAACACAGGCGTATGATGTTTAATCATACGCCTGTGTTGGGTGGGACGGGAAAAATGTAAAAATTAAAGCAATTCGCGCTTCATCACATTTCTTTCAATAGATGGCGAGCCGGGACCACTAAATAAAAGCGACAAACATGATAATAAAAGCATTACCTCAATCCGAACTGCGTTCCAACCGTTGGGTAAACCCAAAGCCATAAAGCCTTGTGCCCCACCCATTTTTGCTGCAAAAATAGCGACAAGCATATCGCATATTAACAAAGCCGCTGCCAAACGGGTGCCAAAGCCCAAAAGCAGCATCAACCCGCCAACCGTTTCGAGAATGGCGATGAATGGGGCCATGATTTCTGGCGCAGGAATGCCTAATTGTGTAAAAAATGCGACTGGTGGGGCCCCTAATTTTGCAATTCCGGTGAAAAGAAAAGTGAGACCGGCCCCAATTCGTAGGAGTAATGGAATGAGCGATGTATTGTTTCCAAATGTTTTAGCTAGCATAAATTAAACCCTCTTTGAATAAAATAGATATTAGTTTTTTTCGTCATTGTGCCGAGATCCGAATCTCAACCATCATTAAGACGAGCCTAATCATATAAACAATTCAATATCACGAATTGGATTTATGATGATGCCGATTCATTTGATTTATCCTTAAAATTTATTAAATATGGCAAAACGAAATTCTCATTGCAGCTATTGTGGTGCGCCTTTTAGCGAAGGCCAAGTTTGGCCACGCATCTGCGCCAACTGTAACAATATCAGCTACATCAACCCCATTCCAGTTGCGGTTGTGGTGTTGCCGGTAGATGATGGCGTATTGGTAGTGCGGCGAAATATTGAGCCGCGAATTGGTTGGCTAGCCTTGCCGGGTGGCTATGTAAATTTTGGCGAAACATGGCAACAGGCCGGGGCACGTGAATTGCTCGAAGAGACGGGTTTTGTTATTAGCCCTGATGAATTGCAGCTAATTAATGTGCATAGCACCGCGCACGGCCAAGTGCTTATTTTTGCCAAGGCTCAAGCCCGTCGATGGGCCGATTTGCCGCCATTTGTGCCCAATGATGAAACGCAAGAGGTTACAATTTTGCGTCAACCCGAAGAATTAGCCTTCCCACTTCACACTCAAATTGCCAAAGATTTTTTAATGAGGTTAACATAATGCAACTACAACATAAAACCGCACTCGTCACCGGCGCTGGCAGCGGCATTGGTCGTGCTATCGCAGAATTATTTGCCCAAGAAGGGGCAAAAGTCGTTGTGCATGATATTTCACCTAATGCCAAAGCCGTGGCCGATGCCATTGGCGGTGTTTTTATACAGGCCGACTTAAGCGACCGTGAGGCTGTGCGCAACTTGGCTCAGCAATCGCTGGCTGCGTTGGGGGGCCGCATCGATATTTTAGTCAATAATGCCGGTTTTCAACATATCGACAAGGTTGAAGACTTTCCCGAAGATAAATGGGCGCAAATGATTCAAGTCATGCTAATTGCGCCCTTCCAATTAACCAAAGCCTGTATTCCGGCGATGAAAACCAATGGTTGGGGGCGTATTATTAATGTGAGCAGTTTACATGGCGTGGTTGCCAGCCCATTCAAAAGCGCCTATATTAGCGCCAAGCATGGCATTATTGGTCTCACTAAAACGGTGGCGCTCGAAGTCGCCGAGGCGGGCATCACGGTTAATGCCATTTGCCCGGCCTATGTGCGCACTGCGATTGTTGAAAAACAAATTGCTGATCAGGCCCGCACCCTCAATATTTCTGAAAATGATGTGGTTGACAAAGTGATGCTCGCGCCAGCGGCTATTAAACGTTTGATTGAGCCGAGCGAAATCGCCGATTTTGCGTTATATCTTGCCAGCAATAAAGGCGCTATTATCACTGGGGCAACCCATATGCTCGATTTGGGTTGGACAGCACGTTAATTTAAAGACATGAAATCGACAAAAAATGGCGCAGCGGTAGAAATAAGCGAGGCTCAATTCGCCGAGCGTGAACGTCGTTATCGCAGGCTTCCGGCGCTGCGTTGTCAAAATGTTGACGATATTCGTCACTTTGTCAATGATGTCGGTATTTGTATGCTTTTTCCGGTGCAAGGGATCGAGATGCCGAATGTGTATCATGCTGTCGCGGGTTATGACAAAGCCATGACTGCTAAACATGATGACCCGACCATTTCTTTAACTTGGAACACCAAAGATCAATCGCTTGATAAGCGTTGGTGGTTTTATGCCAAATACATACGCGGCAAAGCAACGCTTATTTCGCTCGATCTACTGCCCTGTTTTTATGCTTTGTCAGAAAATTTGGGCGACGATGACGATTATTTGCAAGAATATCGAGATGGCAAATTAAGCACCGATGCCAAAACGATTTACGAGGCGCTGCTCAAAGGTGGGGCTGCCCACGCGATTCAACTTAAACGGGCTTCAGGTTTTTATGGTGATGAGAAAAAATCGCGTTTTGACCGTGCTTTAAATGAATTACAGTGCGGGCTAAAGGTGCTGCCGGTGGGTATTGCCGAAGCCGGGGCATGGCGATATGCATTTGTTTATGAAGTGCTTCAGCGTTGGTTGCCGACGGTGCCACAACAAGCCCAACAACTCAGCCGCAGCCAAGCCCGTGAAATGATTACCCAACGTTACTTGCAAAATGCAATCGTAACAACCCCGGCCTCACTCGCTAAATTATTTGGCTGGACCCTGCGTGAAGCCCAAGAAACATTGCACCACCTTTCTTAGTTACGTGCTATTCTTTTATTGCAAATTTCTAAAAGATGACGGGCTGATTTCACTATCTATTCCCACACAGTGTAGATGTGGAAATAGATAGTGAAATCAGTAAAACCTGTCGCTGACATGGAATCTGCTTTATCGCAGTCATAGAAAGTGCTAGTAGCCTTATATTTGCTCATAGGGTTGCAAAATTCTAAGAAAAATATCTATATCTCTTAGCCTTAATCTATATTTCTGGGTTATAGAATTTACGTGACATTCATGGAAGCTTCATCATTACGCATGTTTCTGATTCAACGTCTTATTCCTTCCCATATTAAGATCTTTATGCCAAAATTGGTTGATCTTTTGCAAGATGTGGTTGATAGCGGGGCAAATGTTGGTTTTTTGCCTCCTTTTAACCCAGCCGAAGGACGAAAATTTTGGGAAAAAGTGGCTGTGTCTATTCGTGATGGGTCGTGTATTGTGTTGGCGGCACGTGCCGACGACGAAATTATTGGCACAGTTCAGCTTGATCTTGCGACCATTCCTAATGGCTTGCATCGTGCCGAACTCGCTAAGTTGATGGTTCATAGTAGCCAACGTCGTCAAGGTATTGGGCGTATTTTGTTGCGGGCTGTTGAAGATGAAGCCAGAAAAGCCCATCGAAATTTGATCACCGTCGATATCCCCAAGGGCGACCCTGCTGAGGTGCTATATGCCGGTATGGGGTTTGTGAGGTTTGGAGAAGTGCCTCACTATGTGCGTGGGGTTGATGGTGAGCTAAACTATACCTCTTTTTATTACAAACAACTAAGAACCGCATAATTTAGGGCTAATGCGCGGCATAAGACACGCACTAGCCCATCGGGGTGACGGTTTATATTTTTTCTGCATTGCGTAATATGAGTTACTGAATTACAGCATCAATGGCGTGAATTAGCCCATTGCCAGTGTTTAAATTCGCTCGTATCACTGTTGCGCCGCCTACTTTTTGTGGGTTGCTTTGCACTTGCAACTCTTTCCCGCTTAATGTTTTTAGTGATTTGGTTTGGCTTAAAGCGACGCTGTCATAGCGCCCCTTCACGATATGGTTATTCAACAATGCAACCAGTTGGGCGTTACTCAAATTTGCCGTTGATATGGCACTAAACGCCATATCGGTTGGGGCAAAAATGGTGTATTCGCCATTGGTTAAAGTGTTTAATTGGCCGGTCTTTTCAGCCACCGCTACCAATTGGCTAAACGTGTTGTAGCTGCGCAACGCATCGGGCAAATTATTTAGCCCACTGCGCGGAGGGTTATATTGGTCGCAGGCTTCTAGTTTGGCCGTTGCATCGGGAATAAAGCCCATATCGTTACCCAACGATGCCGCCGCGCCGGACGCGGTGCGAATATATGGGGTGGTGGTTTTATAGCCCGGTGGGGCAATGGGCATGACAACTAAGTTATCTGAGGTTGTTGGCACGCCAAAAGTGCCATCTAACCCCACACTGCCACAGGTAAACCACGAGCCGCCATCGGTAATTTTGTAATAAGCATGACCGAGTGTGGCTTCGCCAATATCGCGCCGACCATTCATGTTGGTATCAATAAAAGCAGTGCCACGCACACTGGTGGTGGCTGTGCTCGGGCAGGTGGGGCCGACATATTCGCCATAATAATTTTGGGTGGCGGCATCATAGCCTGTCACCCTAAAACAGCCTTGTACCTCGCTACCCGATGCGCCCGCAATAGCATACACATAGGTGCCGGGCGGCAAAATATCAACAGCTTGGGTAACGTAGTTTGGTAATGCCAATAAGGATGCAAAAATCGCCGCAGTCGCGGCACGTTTAATAAAGTGTTTCATTGTGATCTCCTATGTTGCAAAAAAAGCGAATATTTTGCGTTTTATTAATGTTTATCGGCGAAGTGAATTATATTAGACCTATTCTAATGCAATGATAGATACTTTAAGGGTATTAAACGCATGTTTGCATCGAAAGTATGAGGGATTGCGTTGTCAAAATGGATTAGTAAGCATTCGAAAAATAAAAATGCCGACTTCACACGATCTACCTCAATGTTCATATCATTGAGGTAGATCGTGTGAAATCGGCGAAACTTTTTATAAATGAGTGTTTGCGTTAGCGGCGATCTATTGCAACACGGGTGTTAAGAAAATTACAACCCACTTTTACGGGAATTTCATTGCTCCACGTTGGGCGGTTGGGTGAAGTCACGGTCATACGCACTTTGTAATATCCGCTTGGCAAATTGCTGATTTTTTCAACGCCTAGCTCCGAAACAGTAGGTGTGCGCTCAAATGAGATACCGGCTGGGCAGCCACCTACAGATTCGCCCGAACCATTAATCACAATCTTGTTGGCACCAGCCATACCAAACCAATATAGCGGAATCGTGCCATCAAACTTGGGGCCATCACAATGGCGGAATTGTGGGCAGGCTTGAATCCAAGGCGACCATTCATTGATCGGCGCACGCACCAATTTGAAAAAATAAGGATCGCTGGCATTTTTATCTTTTTTGGTGGTTACGCGAATGTAATAGCGCCCCATTGGTTGCTCGGCCAACCCCATGTTGATGGTGGGGTAATCATTGTCAGAGAAGCGTCCATGCACCTCGATTTTTGCCCCTGCACAATCCGAGCTAAGTGAACGATACACTTGAAATTCGCCTTCAGTATTGGGGCGCACGGGGTAATTCTTAAAGAATACTTGCACTAAGCCGTCTGAGGGCAGATCAAAGTAATAAAAATCTTCTTCGTCATCGGCAAATGAGCGATATTCTTTATCAAATTCCACTTGTTTGGCTTCACAAAAGCTGTTATTTGGTTCAAATGAGGTAGTAGTGATTGGGGGCGGGTTTAGCAAAAATGGCAACGCGATTTTGCCGGGGCCTTTTGCCACTGTTGGGGTTGCGGTCGGTTGAGGAGCTGTGCCTGTGCTTGTGGCGGTGGGGGCTGGGGTTGGGGTGGCAGCCGGTGTATTTGGGTTGCGAACGCTATAAGCCGGGCTAACCAAAGGCACAATGCTGCCTTGTGGGTTTATAAAAAACTGGATGGTTTGACCCGATCCGCGAAAGGTGACGGCCTCGGCGGTTAAGTTGGCGGTTTTATTATTATTGCTTAAAGTTGCTGTGGCTGGGAAAGCCTCAAATTCATTGCTGCTGGGGTCAAAAATAACATAATAAGCGCTGGTAGCACTTAAGGCCGTTTGCGAGGCGACACTGGCTTGAATATTCGCCGAGGTTGCAACCGTAAATACATTATCTGGACCCGGGGTCCAATTGCCCGAAATTGGGGCATTGACCCATTCTGCATATGGGAATGGGGCAGACGCATTGATTGGTGCAGCTAGCACACTGGGCATTGCCATGCTGCCAAATGCAGCACTTGCGGCAGTCATTGTCGCAATGAGCATGGTTGAAATGCTCTTTTTATTTGTTTTATTCATTATAATCAAGTATACCTTTAAGGCTATTTTCTATTCATGGTAATATCTATTTACGCATGAACGCACGTTTTCACCGATTAGCGCAAGGTTTTATGGTGTTTTTCGTGTTGTTTTGCCTTATTCTAATCAATTTTATATTCCGCTTGGCCCAACCTGCAAAAATTGTTGATGATGCTTATATCACCATGCGTTATGCCACCCATTTGGCAACGGGGGCTGGATTGGTGTTTAATGTGGGTGAATGGGTATTGGGCACGACAGCGCCGCTACACGCTATGTTATTGGCGGGCTTGCGCTGGCTGCTGCCGCAACAATGGGCATTAACCCACATTGTGTTGTGGGCCAATGCGTTTTATGATGCCGTCAGTATCGGGGCTGTGGCGCTAACCATTGCCCGTTGCAGCCGCTCTTGGGTATTGGGGTTATGCAGTGCTGCCAGTTTAGCCATCTTGCCTCATTTAGTCGATTACGCCAGCAGCGGTATGGAAACATCGTTATATGTCATGTTAATTTGGCTGACCACGATGCTGGTGACGACCAAACATTTGGCTTGGGCGGGGGTTACGGCCACTTTGGCAGCCCTCACTCGCCCCGAGGCGGTGGCGCTCATCGGTTTGGCGCTATTCATCATTATTATGTCGCGTAGCTTTAAAACCACCGACGTGCTATCGTCAGCCGAAATAACGTTGTTGCCAATGCTATTGTTGGGGGGGATTTGGCTGGCCATTACGTTTTATGCCTATGGCAGCCCATTGCCCCAAAGCGCCGCCACCAAATTGGGCGGGCGAGTGTATGAATTGGCTGGCGATGAAACGTATTGGATGGTATTGCAAACCCAGCGCAATCTTGTGCCTTGGTTTACCTTCGAGGCCCAAAATAAAATTCAGGCTTGGCAAGCTGGCTTACCGACTTTGCTACTGTGGCTGGTTGGGGTAATGGTGTTGGCTTGGCGCGATTGGCGCCCCAGCATTGTAGCCTTATTCACGGTTGTTTTTGCAGTTGGGGTATCCATTTCTAACCCCGTGCCTAATTGGTGGCATTTAGCCACATTTGCGGCGTTGGTCTTTCCAGTGGTTATTGCAGGGGTTGGCGGTTTGTTGCGAATGGGGTATCTTGTATTGCGCATCATGCCGCTTAAAAAACGGACGCGGGTGTATCAAATGGTGCAGGGTGTATTGTGGATCGTCATTAACATAATAACTGTTGCTTTTACAGCTTATCTGATTCAGCCACACCTTGCGCGCTATAACATCGATGCAACGATGCCATTGGCGCAATTTGAGTTGCGGTCATTGCAACTAAAGCCATCTTACGATGCCCAACGTGAGCGCGATTACCTTATTGTGGCCGATACGCTCAACAAAATGCAGGTTGGCAATGCACGGGTCGCTTCATCTGAAATAG
>CAZLOF010000175.1:0-8631 GCA_964560745.1 uncultured Thermoflexus sp. | reverse complement strand
AACTGCAAGGATTCGATCATTCGCAATCACCATCGCCGAAGCATAAGGGCGTTTCGGATCAACGGTATAAATGTTGGCATTGGTAATGATCGTATTCATATTTTATTGCTGTATTGCACGTTCACTCGCATGCGATATCCCCTCATATATCTAGTTGGATATCGTTAAAACACTTGTAAGACGGGTTATAGTCTCGCCAAATATCCACATTACGTCTACAGGCGAAAGTCGGATTCATTACCGGAAAAACGTCCTTAAGTGCTTAGAAATATGTGTCCTCGCAATGGTTGCAACTGATACTTTTCAGGAGAAGTGTTGCAGCCTAACGTCGTTAGAAAACCCAAAAATGGATTATTTTTGAGCCTTATAAACGCCCTTCAAACCCATGAATTAGCGCAAATAAATAGGGATAAGAAATCATGCTGGGCTTTTAAATCCCATTACAATAAAACCGAAATTTTTATGCATTGCGTCTGGGTTTTGAGTGAGCAATATTATCCTGAACAAACGTCAACGGGGCGGCTAATTACTCAAACAGCCGAAGGGTTGGCTGAGCAGTTTTGCACCCGCGCTATTAGCGGCCCGCCAACCGACCGGTTAGTACGCACCAAGGCCCCCAGTTATGAGACCCGACATGGCGTTGAAATTTATCGCTGCCAAGGCACTGTATTAGACAAAAACCGATTGTTGGGTCGTGCCATTAATATCATCACACAATCGTTGTCGATCTTTTTTAGGGCATTGCGCATGGTAAAAGCCGGTGATGCAGTTTTGGTGGTAACCAACCCGCCACTGTTGCCATTTATCGCGTTGGCGGTGTGCTATATCAAACGTGCAAAATTGGTGTTGCTTATTCACGATGTCTACCCAGAGGCATTAGTTGCATCGGGTATCGTTAGTGCTAAATCAAAATTTATTGGCATGCTCGATTGGCTGCATCGCTATTTATATCGCAGTGCTGATCGTATCGTTACCTTAGGGCGCGATATGTCTGATTTGGTCAACTGGCGCTTAAAAATGTCAACTACGCCGCAAGACATGATCGATAAAAAAATTCATTACATCCCACATTGGGCAGAAATAGAAGATGTTTTTCCGAGTGATCGCAATAACAACCCGCTTTTGCAAAAACTAGGCATTGGGCAACAATTTGTGGTGCTTTATGCTGGCAATTTGGGGCGCACCCATGCTATCGAATCTTTGGCTGAGGCCGCAACACAATTGCGTCACGAAGCTATTCATATTTTGGTGCTTGGCCCGGGGGTAAAACGTAAATGGCTAGAAACCCGTATTCGTGAGCAACAGCTTTTAAACATAACCATGTTGCCGATGTTGCCCGCCGACCAAATTAATGATGCGCTCAATGCCTGCGATGTTGGTTTAATTTTATTTGTGCCCGGCATGGCGGGTATTTCTGTGCCAAGCCGCATGTATAACCAAATGGCGACGGCCAAACCCATTATCGGGATGTGTGACGCAGCGTCTGAACTTGCCCAAGTGCTGAGCGAAGAACAAGCCGGTTGGGTCATTCCCCCGGGTGATACCGATGCTTTGGTCAAATGTATTCGTTATGCAGCCAAACATCCAGATATTTGCCGCATAATGGGGCAACAGGCCAGCAACGCCGTTCAACAAAAATATACATTTAAACAAGCCAATAAAGCTTATCAAACTTTGTTTGCCGAATTATTCAATGCGCCGTCTTAAACTTACTATTATCTTACCGCTTGTTATCGCCTTGGTGCTGTCGCCATTTGTGGTGCAGGCCGCTGTGGCAAATGTGGCAAATTACCGCGCCTATGCCGAAAAAGCCTGCGCCGAGGCCTTTGAGGCGATGCCAATTGACGATTTTGAAGGCACAGTTTCGCCATTTATACCCATTCCGGGTGGTTTGAGCATCGCCAATGCCAAACAAACCTCATTTAGCCAACAAATTGTAAAGCCAGAGCAGCCTTATAGTGGCTCAAATGCGGTGCGTATTACGGCTAGTTATGCCGATAAAACTGCCGGGGCTTATGACCATTGGGTATTGCGTATGCCGCCGTTGCCTTTTCGTGGCATTGCGCTCGACCGCCGCACTCATTTCTCATTGGCTTGGCGCGGCAGTTATATCTCGATGGTGGTTCAAATTGAGTATGCCGATGGGAAACATCAATCACTTTATTACACCGACCAAGCAGGCCCGCGCCTGCCCAATCGCACCGAAGAGGCATTGCGCCAAAACACAACTTGGAAAGTGATTACAACTGGCGATATTTATGAATGGGCCAAACAACGGGCAGTTGCGCTCGGCACATCTGACAAAGATATGTATGTCTATTATGTTGGTTTGACCACCGTTTCACCCAACCCATTCGATATTACTGTTGATCGCATGGTTGTATGGCAACCGTCCTATGCCAATTGTGCAAAGCGTTCATAAATATCATGATTGCATTTACCAAACCCAATAAAGCCTTAACCCTAATTGGAGGGGCTGCTGAGCTATGCGCGTGGGGGGCGCTGGCTTTTTTTATCGTCGCTCGTCGAAATTTCAACCCAATTCCTCTCATTGGTATTATTGCCGCACTGATTGTAATCAGGCTGGTGCTCAATCTATGGAGTAATGGTAGATTCAACGTAAGGGCCATTCTAAATAGCCCACTTGCGATCTTTTTCCCAGCGCCACTACGGTCACCATTGGCGCTATGGGCCATTTTATTGGCTGTCAGTTTTTACCTTACCTTTCAATATGATCTGGCTGTGCCGCGTTTGTGGATGTTTATCATGGGGTTTGCCACACTCGTTGCCATTTATAACGCCACCAGCTTATTTGAACATTTGACATGGGGAATATGGGTCATTACCTTAATTTGGTTGTTGTTGGCAACAGCGATCGCATCGGGTGGGGCGTTAACCGCTTCATGGGTTTTTCTAAAAATATCAATACTTCAGCGCTTATATCCGGGTTACGAGGTTAAATTTGTGCAATTGGCGAACGACCAAACCACCAATGTCAATATTTTGGCGGGCGTTGTATCACCCATCGTGATGATCCCCCTTGGCATGGCGATCGGGTTACTCACCGCGCCAAACACTTCAACCCTCGATAAATGGTTGCGGCGCTTATTAATCGCGGTATTTGGATTAATATTTTTATTTTTAGTCGGGTTACTTTTGCTCACCCAATCATTTGGTGCTTATGGGGCGCTGGTGGTGGGTGTAGTGGCATTTGCCGCACTACGATTTCACAAAATTGGCTGGGTATTGGCAATTGGGGTTGGCTTGGCTGTTATCGCCCTGTTGTTATACCTTCCAACGCTCATGTCACTTTCGCCAGAGCAACTCGATGTATTGTTGCGCAAACGTTACTATATCTGGCTGCGTGCCATTTTAATGATCGGCAGTATGCCATTTTCGGGTATTGGGCTTGGCATGTTCCCCTATGCATCTCGCCTTATGTATGCCAACATGATCACCAGCATCACCGACCAGCCACCCCATGCCCATAATATTTTCTTTGAATTAGGGTTAGATTTTGGCCTTATTGGCATCGTTTGTTTTGTGTGGCTACAGGTTGTGTTGTGGCGAATGGGGCTACGTGCGATTCGATCTGCCCCCAACTCGGCTTATGCGTGGGCCTTACGCGGGTTATTAGCTGGGCAAGCCATGTGGCTGATGTTTAACCTGACTGATCTAGCTTACCCGGGCACCCGCGCCTCGTTTATTTATTGGGGTGCGTGGGCGCTTATTCTTGCATTTAGCAAAAAAAAGCCGTTGCCCATAGCTGATCGCACGGCTTCTTAATTGCCAATTCATCATTTGTCAAGCCATAATAATCGATTCTAAGCTTTTGTCGGCCCTTAGTCGGATATAATCTTCTAAGAGTAGACCCATGGCAAGCCGGACTTCGTCACACCCCCGTGAATTGCATCGTGTTGTGTTGGTGGGCACAGCCACGCACATTAGCAATGCATTACAAAAATTAGAGGGGTATGCGTGGCCTGATGTAAAACTACTTGGTTATATTACCAATGATCCAGCCATCGCTGAAACAGCATTACAAAAATTAGGCGATTTAAATCAGGTAGAAGATGTCATTTTGCATCACAAAGTAAACGATGTTTTATTGGCGTTAGCTTCCGATTCATCAACCGAAACCCATCAACTGATTGGGCGCATTATGAGCAAGCCCTGTAATGTATGGGTGGTGCCCGATTATTTTAAGTTGCTCATCGCCAGCGCCCGCGCCGATGACCTAAACGGTGTGCCCATGCTCAGCCTGACCAAGCCAGTCATGACACCCGTCGAGCGTGCCATTAAACGCAGTTTCGATTTTGTCGCCGCCAGCCTTCTCATTCCGCTCATTTTGCCTATCATCGCCATCATTGCCATCGCTATCAAGCTCGATTCACCCGGCCCCATCATGTTTAAACAACAACGGGTGGGCGAAAATGGCAAATTGTTTGAAATTTATAAATTTCGCTCAATGAGCGCCACTGCCAGCGAAAAACAAGAACGCGGCGAAGACATGCCCAAAGAAGGCTATCTCAAACGCCCCGATGACCCGCGTGTCACCCGCGTCGGCAAATACATTCGCCGCACCAGCCTCGACGAATTGCCCAATTTATTTAATGTTTGGCTCGGGCAAATGAGTTTGGTTGGGCCACGCCCTGAGCTGCCCTATTTTGTCGATCGTTATCAGGCTTGGCAACATCGCCGCATGATTGTGCCACAAGGCATGACCGGTTGGTGGCAAATTAACGGGCGTAGCGACCGCCCCATGCACTTGCACACCGAAGACGATATTTATTACGTGCAAAATTATTCGTTGTGGCTTGATTTACAGATTTTGCTGCGCACGGTTGCCGTTGTGGTGTTGGGCAAAGGTGCGTTTTAAATCGTGGATCGTCGTTTGGTTTCAAACACCCTTGCCGCCATCATTTTGCGCGGCTCGGTCATGGCAACCCAATTGGGCATTGTGTTATTGCCCACATTGTTTGTCGAAGTCGGCACATTTGGGGCCATTGCCTTTGTCATTAGCATCGTCGAATTGTTCAAAACCTTCGCCGATTTTGGGGTCGATACCCTTGCCACCCGTGAATTTGCGCGTATTACTGACGCACAACCCCAAAATACTGGTGTTTTACATCAATTTGCGCAACGGGTGATGAGCCAAAAACTCATTTGCGCCACAATTGGCTATGTTGCCGTGCTATTATTTTACGGTTTAACCCAGCCAGCCAACCAATTTGTGTTGGGGGCATTGGGTGGATGGCTTATTTTTACGGGGTTGTGGGCCGGTTTGCCGCTTAGTTTTTTTCAGGCTAAATTGCGCACCCACGAAATTGCGTTGCCCATTGTCTTGGTGAATCTCGGCATGTTTGCTCTAACTGCGCTGGTGCTAATTTGGCAGCCCATCCCGCAATTGGCCTTAGCCAGCTTGTTGCTCACCGAGGTCATCAGCGGGGTGTTGCTTTGGCGGGCGATGCGCAAAGCCATTGCCCCCAGCCCAGCAACACCTATATCACGTTTTGCCTTATTCGGCGGGTTGCCGCTTATGCAAATGGCTTTACCAATTGGCATCACGGCCAGCATTATTGCACTTTATGGGCAAATTAGCGCTGTTGCACTCAAAACATGGTTTGGCGATGTTGCAACCGGCAATTATCTATTTGCCGAGCGCCTGACGCAGCCGCCTTTGCTCATTGCTGGCGCGTTTGCTTACTCGGTTTTCAGCCGGTTGTCTGCCCTCATCGCCAACGATACTGACGCAGCAACGCTTAAACACAACATTTTGCGCTATATCTGGATCTCAACTGCGTTTGGGGTGTTTTGCGCCTTGCTTATTTCACAATTGGGAATGTTGATTGTGCCAGTTGTCATGCCCAATTTTGTCACGGCTGTGCCGGTATTACAATTAATGGCGATTGTCTTGGGGTTACGCATTCTTAATAGTTGTCTTACCCGCGTCATTCATGCTTATGGGCACTTTAATTGGACGATGTGGGGGTCACTATTAAACTTAATCGTCGTGATCGTGTTAACGCCTATTGGCATTTTGCGAGCCGGTAGTATCGGGGTCGCCAGCGCTTTAATCATTAGCGAAGTCGTCAACCTTATGGTGCAAGCTTGGTTGGTAAGGCGAGCGTGGCATCAAAACAAGTTAAGAGCAATATGAATACCGAAATATTCACCGGTGTTGATTATTTGCGGCAGTTTTGCACCCCAAAACAACGCGATACCAGCCCCAAAGCCATTGCCCCATTGGCAACGGCCACCCGCAACGATGTGCCTTTTACCCAAATCTTAAATTACCCGCCCCAACCTCAACACGAGCATTTCACACTTGCGTGTTTTACGTGGGGCGAGGCCAATCGCCCAGCCATTGTGATGGCGCATGGCTGGGAACTGCAAGCGGGGCGAATGTCGCCCTATGTTGCTCCATTGTTACAAGCCGGTTTTCGGGTCGTGGCATTTGATGCCCCAGCACATGGGCAATCGGGTGGGCACGAATTAAATTTGCCAGATTACGCCAAGGCCTATGCTCACATTTGCGCTCATGTTGGTAACGTGGTCGGGCTAATCGGCCATTCGTTTGGCGGATTGGCGGCGTTATGGTTGAGTGCCACCATGCCGATGCCAACCTTGCGACGGGTGGTCTCGGTGGCCTCGGCGGCTGGGGCCGATCTATTGTCACAAAACTACATTCGCTTGGGTGGCCTTGATAAAACCCAAGGCCAAGCTTACCTTGATGCCTTTGCCACACGTTTTGGCGCATTGCCTACCGACTTTACGATCAATCAATTTGGCCCGGGCATTCGAGTGCCGGTGTTGATTGTGCATGATCACCGCGACGAAATGGTGGGGTTTGATGAATCTGACCGCATCTTGGCCCACATTCCCAATGCCCAGCGGCTCGAAACCAATGGGTTAGGTCATCGATCCATTTTGCGTGTGCCTGAAGTAGTTGCGGCTGTAGTCGATTTTTTGCGAGCGGCGTTGTAACCTAAACCATTACTTGGCTGCCGTCTTTGCGGCGCAGATGTAATCGGTGTGGTCCCGCCCCGCGTCCGCCCAACAATTGTGCCTCAATCGATTTAGGTTGGGGGTGTATTAACCGTAATGTTGTGCCATTTAGATCATATAACAACGACTCTGCGGTTGTCATTGTTGGCACATCTGGCCCGAATAAAGCATCAAAATTTTGTTTGGCCCGTTGTAAATCACTCACCAATACATCTAATTGGGCAATGGCGACTACATTATTGGGGTGAATGGTTGCTGCGCCATCGGGCACTCGGAGCATTCGCGGGGTCACGTCTTCGATCATAAATGGCAACCCTTGGGTTGAGTTGGGGGCCAAGCCTGAACGCCAACGTAATTCAACGCCGTCAGGGCGTTTGCGCCCGCCATTATCTAAAAATGTATATGCCAACCCGCGCATGTTAGCGGCCTGAATTGCGGCATTAACAGAGTCATAACACAAGCAATAATCGATAACCCCCGGAAAGGCGCGGTATCGTTGCCAGCGATGGGTTTTGCTAAAAGGCACTTTAAAGGCAATTAGCTCTAAATAGGCCCCATCGGCTAAACATACCAGAGCATTATGGGTTTCACCTGCAATATGCTCCCCACCCGGCGTAACCGTATAGCCACGGGCGGCGTAGTCACCCATTGCCTGAGCCAAATCTCGTACAAGGATGACAACATGATCAATTTTCATAAGGGGTTAGTATAGTTTTTTTTGCCCAATTAAGATTCAGGCAAAAGAATGATGATTAATTGTATTTGCCAAAATTACGATAGTGATATTGGCATTCTGGGTTTATTCAATTGTCGTTGTTGCGTTATGTGTTATGCGACGAACCCGAAACGGCATAACGGAAGCCAATAAAAAGCAAAATGACACTGCCCAAAATCCCCAAATACTTAATCGCCGAGCCAAGATTACTTAAGGTTGGATCTTCTTCAGCAAATTTGATTAGTGTGCCGCCCAAGGCTGGTAACAAACCGCCCAAGGCGATAAACACATTCCCCAACACCCGATTGGGCATGATTTGTTTGCGCAAAAATAAATAAGCTGAATACACCGCCCCGCCAGCCAATAATAACGTGCCATAGCCATTCATAATCGGCGGCAATACCTTACGCACGGGGGTGTTTGGCAAAATACTGCGATAACTTTCAGTCAAAAACCGAACGATATCGCCTTCGGGTTTAAATTGAGCCGGGTCAAGTGGCAAGGTAAAGATCCATAAGGCCGCCGCGATACCAACATAAACTACCACACACGTAAATATGCCTGCCACGCCGCGTTTGCGCACCAACAAATGTAATGTGCCTTGTCCCAATACTGGTGGTATCAACAAGGCCCCACTCAAATACCACAAGCGAAATGCCAAGTCATTCCAACCCATTGCTAGCACAATCTCAGCCACACCCGCAACCACATATAGCCCTAAGCCTAATCCCCATAACAACAAATGGGCGCCACCACGACTACGATAGCGCTGCAAAACCGACCAAGACAAAGCGGCAGACACTATTGTGGTGAGAATACCAATCGTAAAAGTCATTGGGAGTTGGGAGTTGGGAGTTGACAGTTGACAGTTGACAGTTGATAGTAATTGATTTATTACTATCAACTGT
>CAZLOF010000174.1:3177-8632 GCA_964560745.1 uncultured Thermoflexus sp. | reverse complement strand
GTTCAGCGTAAGTGGTTGTTACAAAATAAGCTGGGTTTGGCAATGTTCTGTTTAGGGGCATTTATCTCATGGGGACCCAATATCGTTGACGTCTATATGAAGCCAGAGAATTGGTTGTCGCGGGTAGATGCGTCAATTTTTGCACCAAATTCAAGTGCTCATGCAATAAACGCTTATAAGGTTAGCACAATTTCAGATGTAATTGTTGTGCAAATTTGGCGAACTTTGCTCATGTTCCAGTATTATCCTGATACGAGCACGCAGACGGGTGAATATTTATATCCCATGTTCGATCTTTGGCTTGCTCCACTCATTTGGCTGGGGATAGGTTATGCAATTGTGCGTTCAATTAAATCTCCCCCGCACATGCTGCTTATTATGAGTTTGTTGCTCACTTTTGCCATCGGTAGTGTTATCGCTACTAGCCCACCGTATTGGCCCCGGATGGTATTTGTGATGATTCTGGCTAGCATTTTTATTGCAATTGCAATTGATCGACTTTGGGATGTATTGCGGCCAGTTTTGCCCTCAAAAACCGAAAACTATGCTGTTACTTTGGGTCTCTCGCTGTGTGTCGCACTTTTGGTTGGTTTTGTTGCAATTCGCCAATGGCAGCTTTACTATAAATCGGTAAAAAATGATGCTTCATCGCCAGTGGTATTGGCTAGATATATTTCATCTTTCCCACAAGAAACCAAATTTTGCGGGGTGGGTGAAGGCACGATCACATTACGTGAGCATGCTGTTCGATTTATGGCCTATCCACGAGTGCTTCACGACTTGCCTTCACAAACGCCAGTGACCCAAGTAGATCAGTGTGGGCCGGCTCCTTTCGTTTGGGTATTGCCTGCTAATCAAACGACTCGCCTTAATCAATTAAAAACTATTTATCCGAAAGGAAAAGTAGAAACATTCCGAGCACGAGACAATAACATTATCTTTAACTCGTTTGTTGTTGAGAGCAAATAAATCTATCAACCATTATTAATAAAACATTACACTCATGATTATCGTTGTTTTACCCGCATTTAACGAAGCTGAAGCATTGCCTTCATTGTTGACACGGCTAGATAAAGTCTCTGTTGGGCATTACAACTCATCAATTTCTACGATTGTTGTAGATGATGGGAGTAAAGATGGCACTTCACAGGTTGTGCAAAATATGCCGAACATGAATGTGTCGTTGGTGGCGCATGAGCAAAATCGAGGCTTGAGCGAAGCCATTAAAACAGGCCTGATCACCGCATTAAATCGAGCGAGTGATGAAGATATTATCATTACTATGGATTCTGATGATACGCATACGCCGGGGCTAATATCGCGTATGGTCATGATGATAGAGGAAGGCAATGATGTTGTTATTGCGTCACGCTACCAGAAAGGGGCACGAGTCGTTGGTCTTCCCAAGTATCGTGAGTTGCTTAGTATAGGGATGAGTCTATTGTTTCGCGCGGTGTATCCTATTCGTGGCGTCTTAGACTATTCTTGTGGTTATCGCGCCTATCGTGCTAGCTTGCTAAGACACGCCTTTAATATTTGGGGAGATGAATTTATTAACGAGCGCGGGTTTACTTGTATGGTTGATATTTTGATTAAACTAGATAAGCTAGGTGGTATTATGACTGAAGCCCCGATGATTTTGCGTTACGATCGTAAGCCGGGTAAAAGTAAAATGAATATTCGCGCAACTGTTAAGCGTACACTCCAACTCCTAGTTCGTCATCGCATTGCTAAGTGGCGAGATTCTCTTGCCGGGCTTGATAAGCCTAAGTCAAGTTTGTCTGTTTCTTCGTTGCAGTCATAGGTGTGATTTAATGAAACCCAAAATCATCGAAATACTAATCATTAGCGTTGTTCTATGCCTAGCCATAGGCGTTGGCATATATGGTTTCGCTAATTCTTCAACAACATTTTTATTGTTGGCTGTTTTTATTGGTTGGCTAGCCTTTATCGAGCCGCCTCGTTTGTATGTTAATTTATCTAATCAGACGAATTGGAGAGGAACTATTGCATCTAATGCAAACCTTTGGCTTAAAGTTGCGTTTCTTGCCAGTGTTTTTGCTGCCATTGTTTCATTAAATAGCCCCACTAGTTTGGTTGCTGTTATCGCCTGGGTGTTCGGGATTTTGGCGTTAATAGTTTTTTCACTTATAGAAGATAGATCACAAATAAAGCTCCGCGATGCAACGCCGTTGCCTGTTGGAATTGCTAATGTTTTGAAGTCCCATTGGCTCGAAATTGCACTGATCGCCTTGTTAAGTTTGGTTGGTTTTGCCTTAAGAGCTTATGACCTAGATCATTTTCCCCTTAATTTACATGGTGACGAAGCTGAGTCTGCGCTACGCGGTATACGTATCTTAGATTGGAAAGATCCGCTCCCACCTTTTTCGACCGATTGGTATCATCTGCCAACGCTTTATCATTATCTAGAAGCCGGCTTTATGTTGGTGTTTGGACGAACAATGAGTGGTGTTCGAATGGCCTCGGCTGTTTTTGGCGCAATTGCAATTCCGTTCATTTATTTAATTGGTCGGCTCGGTTGGTCGCGTGGGGCAGGGCTAGTGGCAGCTATTTTAATCACTTTTTCGCATACACATATTCACTACAGCCGCATGGGGGGGGGATATATCCATCCCGGTGTTACGATAACGTTAATGATGTTTTTGTTTGCACTCATTGCAGTGGGGCATCGGCAAACTGGCATTTTTGTGGCGATTGGGCTGATGATTGGATTAAGCCTATATATGTATTTTTCAGCACGGCTTTTGCCAATAGTGGCTGTTGTGCTGGTCGGATATTTGCTTTGGAAGAAGACGCTTAATTGGCGGCAGGTTGGCATTATTGTTTCTGCGATATTAATTTCATTTTTTCCGCAAATTCTTTTTTATCTTTTTTCTCCCGACAAAATTGGCGGGCGGACAAACGATGTATTTGTTTTTACTGAAACCAATATTCGTCATGTAATAGGAAATAGCAATGCTAATTTGGCAAATAGTTGGCATTTAATAATATTCAATCAAATTTCAAGAGTATTTGGGTATTTTATAAACATTGGTGATGGTGGCGGCAAATACTCAGCAGATTTTCCAGGTTTTGACATCATTACAGTCGTTTTATGTTGGGCAGGGCTGATATTCACAATCATTCGCGCGTTGCGTTATCATGAATTTTCTATACTTGTTTGGTTTATTTGTGGCGTCAGTATTGGCGGATTATTGACAATCGATGCCCCAACTGGCAATCGTTTGATGGCGGTTGCGCCCGCTTTTTACGTGTTTGGTGGTATTTTTGCACACTATGTGTTTACTTTATTTTGGCGCTTTATACCGAAGCTGCTCACAAGGTCAATACAAACTGTGCTTGTGGTTGCTATGATTGTGGGAGTGGCCTATATCAACCTCAAAGTTGTGTTTATTGATTATCCATTTCGTGGGGCAACTGCTGCTACTTGGGTAGGTCGAGATTTGAAGTTACGTGACCCCGAAAAGGAACGCGCTTATATCATGGCTATTCCAATCTTTTATGCAGATTACAGCACTGTCAAGTTTATTGCCCTGAATATGCACCCTAAAAATATAGAAAAGTTAGATGACTTAAAAATGTCAAATGATGGCAAAGACACACTTATTTATGTCATTAAGCAAAATGAAAATTTATACAAATCGGTTAAAGCCAAATATCCCCAGGGAACAGAAACTGAATTTAAAGACCCATATGATAGATTTATCTACTGGCTATATCGCATTCCAGCTCAATAAAACTAATTTTTAACGTGTCTATCTTGAGAAGAAGGTCGCTTGATTTCCAAACCCCTCCAACACCCCCACAACTTCCTCCAGATCCGACATTGTTAGCTCATTATGAAACGGCAAACGCAGCAGCCGGTCGCTGATATCCTCGGTGACGGGGCAATCACCCGGCTGCCCGCCAAACTGCCGACCCATGTCAGACAGATGCAGCGGTAAGTAATGAAACACCGCCGTGATGCCATTGGCCTTGAGGTGCGAAATTAGCCGTGTGCGGGTGTCGAGATTGGGCAGCAAGATGTAATACATGTGATACGACTGGTCGCAATCTACCGGAACGGTAGGCGTGATCACCCCATGTTTGCTCGCCCAAGTATGCAAAGCCGTGTGATAAAACTCCCAAATCATTTGCCGTTTGGTCTGAATTTGTTGCCGAGCTTCAAATTGCGCCCATAAGTAAGCGGCCAAAATATCTGACGGCAAATAGCTTGAGCCGATATCGCACCAGGTGTATTTATCTACTTGACCGCGAAAGAAACGTGAACGATTTGTGCCTTTCTCACGAATAATTTCAGCCCGTTCGATATAATTGGCGTCGTTAATAAGCAATGCGCCGCCTTCGCCGCAGGTGAAATTTTTGGTTTCGTGAAAACTCTGCGTGGCCATACTCCCAATCGTGCCGAGCCAGCGCCCCTTGTATTTGCCAAACAACCCATGCGCGTTGTCCTCAATCACCTCTAAATGATGCTGTTGCGCAATCCCCATAATGCGATCCATCTCACAGGCCACGCCCGCATAATGCACTACGTAAATGGCCTTGGTGCGCGGGGTGATGAGTGCTTCGAGCTTGTTTTCGTCAATATTAAGTGTGTCGGGTCGAATATCGGCAAACACAGCGGTAGCCCCGCGCAACACAAACGCATTGACCGTGCTGACAAAGGTAAACGACGGCACAATAACTTCATCACCGGGTTGCAAATTGAGCAATAAGGCGCTTATTTCGAGCGCGTGCGTGCAGTTTGTGGTGAGCAGTGCTTTTTTTACGCCAAGTTCACGTTCTAAATAGGTGTGGCAGCGCTTTGTGAAAGCACCATCACCCGAAATATGCATATTTTCGACCGCTTGGGCAATGTAATATAGCTCTTTGCCAACGACGCAGGGTTTATTGAAGCCAATTTTGATCATATGAAATGTCAATTTTACCGTTGATGTGTATTGATTGCGTATAAAGTTATTTTATTTCCAATTGTTGTATTCGATGCGCGGCAGTTTCGGCAACCCATACCGTGTTATTGTGGATTGCAATGCCGGTGGGGATACGCATTTGGCCCGGCAGATTTCCTTCGCCGCCAAATTCACCGATCACACCCCGATTTTTATCCACCCGCTGAATCACGTGCGCGGCTGGTGATGTGAGCAAGATTGTATTGTCAGACTCGATTGCCATTTGTGGGCCATCCACGGTCGAAGCTGGGCGAATGGCAAACTCGCGAATGAATTCACCTTGGGCGTTAAACAAAACCAATTTGTTGCGGGTCGGATCGGCGACAAACACTGTGCCGTCTTTTGCAATCACAATGCCGGTTGGTTCCATCAGGTCGCCTGCATTTGAGCCACGTTGCCCAAAAGTTTGCAGTTTGTCGCCATTGGGCGACAGCTTAACAATTTTTGACCCAATTTTTCTCTTAATAATGCTTCTCTACTATTAT
>CAZLOF010000174.1:1119-3167 GCA_964560745.1 uncultured Thermoflexus sp. | reverse complement strand
CATCTACGCCCAAACCCCGCGGAAAATACAATCCAAAACTTGGCCCGGCAATCTGTTTAATCGGTGTGCCATCAAGGTTAAAGAAAGAAATCCATTGTTTGTTGGAATCAAGCACCAGCAATTCATTTTTGCTATTAATCACAATTGCGCTTGGAAACTCAAAACGATCTTCTCCACCCTCGATTTGCATCTGAAAATTGCCATTTGGCAAAAACACCTGAACGCGCTTGTTGGCACTGTCGGCCACAAAAATACGCCCATCTGCCGACACAGCAATACCTCTTGGCTCACGTAACTCGCCCGGCCCAGCGCCTAATTTCCCTAGTGTTTTAAGCGATGTCGGCAACCCTGCGGGTAGCGATATTATGCTGGCATTGCTTTTTTGCTCAGTTGGCGGCTGTGCCACGCTTGCTGTTGGCGTCGCTACAGCAGACTGAGCCTGTTTCGCGGCATTTTCGGGTGACCATTCGGCCCACGTGGTTGGCAATGTGATTTTTTGTATGGGTGCAATGACTGTTTCGGCTTTTTTCGTTAATGATTCTGGATATTTGCCCATTGGTGGCATTAAATGGGTTGCCGGAACAATCGCTCGTGTGCCACCCGGTGGCGTCCAATACAGATACACTTGGGTGTAGCCTGTGTGATCAAAAAATTGCAGTTTAATCGGATGCCAGCCTTTTTCAAGCGCGATATTCGCTGTTTTATTGTTGTTTGACTGGTTGTCAATCAACAATTTATCGGCAATAAAAAATTTTGATTCATCTCTCGATATCGTTTCAAACGCATAATTACCCGCTTTTTCAACAAAGATCGAGCCTTGCCATTCGACCGAATAAGGTCTAGGCAAAGGCAAATTGTGAAAATAAAAATTAATCTCAGGGTCAATTTGGCGGAATGCCGGTTCGCCTTTAATTTCACGCCCGCGATAGTAGTGCCCAACTAGCCCTTGCGCCGCACTGGTGGATAACGATAATTGCTTTGCTTCGATTGCACTCAGGCTTTGCGTTTCAGGTTTTTGCCAAGTTAAATTGAGTTTCGCGTCGTTGCCAATGCCATTGGCACTGATGCGCAGCAAATAGCTGCCACGAGCGAGGGCGCGCGGTTCATCATTTTTAATCGGAAATTCGTTAATAAATAAGCCCGCTGTTTCGATGTTTTCTGCCTTCAAATTGAACTTATAGTTGCCAGATGCTTCTAGATTGATTACTGTGTTTAAATCCGCATTCCCCAAATTACTCTTGAGCGCAATGGGAAAATTTGTGAAAGCTTGCGCTGGCGCAGAGCCTTGTTGCTCATAACTTATCGTGCCGCCAAGATTATTCGCAATGTCGCTAGGGGTAAGAATCACCTCATAAATCCCTGCCGTTGTGCCGCGTGGCGATTGAAATTCTCGCGCGATGGCGTTCGGGTATCTTCGGCGGATATTATTGATCGCCGCAGCCCCGCGTGATTCCCCTAAAATGACAATATCTCGGCTGCTGCTGGCTGGAATCGCCGGAAAATTGTTGACATCCCATGCTTGATACTTTGTCTGTGGCGCCAAAAACCTGACTGTGGGGTGGCCTTCCCAGCTTTTGCTGATGATGAAATCACTGGTCTTCGCCAGCCGATTAATTTCTTTTGCCGCCAGCGTTTCGCCGATCGAATGCTCGCTCCATGCTCTGCCCTCGTAGCGCTGGAGATTAAAGAAGGTAGCGAAATTGTCTTGCGCCGAGAAAATCAGCATCCCCGTAATCCCCAACCCGGAAAATAAGGTCTTTTGTTTCGCAATAGATTGAAATGAAAAGGCATCAGTCCCATGCTCACGCGGAAGCAGCGCGATGAGCGGCAAACTGGCGAAAAAAGCGGTGATGGGCAAAACGCCAACCGCACGCAAGCTTTGCGGCGCTTCAAAGTCGAGCGACAGCACCCCGGGCACAATCATCGCGCCAAAGGTCATGAGCATGCTCAAATTGCTAGGCCGCCAAAATCGCGCCAGCGCCATGCCAAAGCCAAGCACCGCCAATGCCGCCATCGCCCAGATCGCCGCCGCGATGCTCACCTTCGCC
>CAZLOF010000174.1:0-1109 GCA_964560745.1 uncultured Thermoflexus sp. | reverse complement strand
CCTTGCAAATTGATCATGAGCAAATGTTTGACGCTTTGCTGCAAAATGGCTTTCGCCAAGTCGGGTTCGGCCCTGTTTTTGGGATTGAGCAACGAGAATTGGTTGGTTCGACCAAACACCTGATCAGGGTTGTTGTAGGTATACAATGCCACTGGCGCAATGGTAATAATGGCAGCAATGGCAAGACCAGAAATTGCAATGCAATACTGTTTAAAGAGCGTTTTTTTGTCGGATTGGGTGCGTAGCAACGTAGTGATTAGGCGCAACAAGAAATAAACGGCAAATACGGCAGCAAAAATCCGATTTGGCGCGTAAAATGCCAGCGACAACCCCAGCATGACACCGCACAAGATAAAATCGGCAAATTTGCGGTGGCGAATGGCTCGTTCTCCGAAATACAGAATCGCCAATTCGAACATAGGTGTGGTGATGCCGGGCATGGCAATGCGCGATTGAGTTAACCCGTAGCGCATGATGATGAGAAAAGCCGTGCCGATCAACCCTGCCCATGTGCCAAACCAGTGCTTGAATAGCAAAAAGCCAAAGACACAAGTCAAAATACCAAACACCACCGAGGTCATTCGCATGGCAAAGGTGGTTGCGCCAAAAATCTCAAACAACCCGGCCATCAAATAAACATAATGACCGGGGATATTCACCGAGTCCATGTAAATGGGGCGATAGAGTGGGTCATTGATCACGCGCACGGTGTAATTGGCGTGATCAGCCTCGTCATACCAAACCCCAAACGGAAAATCGCCGAGATCCCAGATGCGTGGTAAGAGGGCAGCGATGACAATCACGCCGATCCAAGCCACCGTTTTTAGCTGGTTAGTGCGATCTGCAGTGCCCCGCCAGTTTGCCACGATTGCCGCCCCGATCAAAGCGGTAAGCGACAAAATATGCAGCCCCCACGCCAAATTATTTGGCGTTTGTCGAAAATTGACTAGGCTTGTAACCGCTAAGCTAATGCTCACCGCAATCAGCCACCACGTGAACTTGGGGCGCAACATCATCGGCTGAGGCTGTTTGATGTCGTCTAAGCCTTCCTTTTTTGCAGAAATATGGCCTTTTTTAGGCAAAAGCGAGGCGATGATTAAACTGAGCGC
>CAZLOF010000173.1:0-8640 GCA_964560745.1 uncultured Thermoflexus sp. | reverse complement strand
TTCTTGCAGAAGGCGTTGCCTTCGCCGAATTCCTCGCGCACGGTCTGGATGATGTCGTCGGCGTGACTATCGGTCTTTGCGAAGATAAGGGTCTTGGGCACTTCCTTCCGGCCGGGGAAAATCTCCGGCAGCTTGTCGCGGAAGGTGCGGATGACGGTGCGAATCTGGTCTGGATTGACGATGGCGCGGTCTAGTTGGGTGGCACTGTAGGCTTCGTCCTCGTCCTGTTGTTCCCAGCGTTTCTTGCGGGTCAGCTTTTCGCGGCGTTCGACCTGTTGCTGCGCCTTGATTTCGCCGCCGGCTTTGGTGACCTGGGTTTCGATCACATAGACCTCGTTACCGACGTTGACCCCGTCAGCCACGGCTTTTTCGTGGCTGTAATCGCTGACGACGTTCTTCTTGAAGAAGCCGTAGGTGCGGTTATCCGGGGTGGCGGTGAGGCCGATGAGGCTGGCGTCGAAGTAATCCAGAACTTGTTGCCACAGGTTGTAGATAGAGCGGTGGCATTCGTCGATAAAGATGAAGTCGAAGAACTCCGGCGGCACCTTCTCGGTGTAGACGACGGGTAAAGGCGCCTTGGGCTGGGCTAGCTCGGCCGGGTTGATCTCTTCGGCGGCTTCGTCCAGTTCTGTGCCCTTGAGGATGGAGTAGAGGCGCTGGATGGTGCTGATGCAGACCTGACTATCCTTGGCGATATAGGACGACTTCAGACGCTGGACGTTATAGAGCTCGGTGAACTTGCGGTTATCGTCGAGCGGGACATAGGACATCATTTCCTGCTCGGCCTGTTCGCCGAGGTTTTTGGTGTCGACCAGAAAGAGCACGCGCTTCGCGTCGGCGTGCTTGAGTAGCCGGTAGATCGAGGTGATGGCGGTGTAGGTCTTGCCGGCGCCGGTGGCCATCTGGATCAGCGCCCGGGGGCGGTCGGCCTTGAAGGACTCTTCGAGGTTGACGATTGCGCTTTCCTGACAGTCGCGCAAACGAAGCTCGGCGGCTGGTAGGTGCTCTGGGTTCAATAGCGGAATGTGTTGCAGGCGCCCGCGCAGGCTGTCGCCCTGACCGATCCATTCCTTGAGGGTGTCTGGCCGGTGGAAGTTGAAGACTTCGCGCGAGCGGGGCTTCGGATCACGACCATCGGTGAAGCGGGTAATGATGCCGGTGCTTTCGTAGAGGAAGGGCAACGGCTGGCTGTTGCTGACCCATTTGAGCTTGGCCGCAGCGTAGCCTTCGGTTTGCTCTTCGACCTCGGTGATTTTGTGGCCAAGCTCTTCCTTCTTGGCCTCGATGACGCCAACAGCCCTTTTGTCGACGAAGAGCACGTAGTCAGCGGGGCCGACGTCGGTTTGGTATTCGCGCACGGCGATACCCGGGCCGGCACTGAAGTCGATCTTCTTGGCCGATTGAATGACCCAGCCGGCGAGCTTGAGCTGCGCATCGATGTTGTCGCGGGCCTTTTGTTCCGGGTTCTGGTTTTCGGTCATTCGCGCGATCGCTCTTGGCCGTTATTGGCGATCGTTGAATGATATAGGAAGCGGGTGATCTAGGCGAATGCCGAAGGCATGGCGATGTGGCTATTTCCCGCTTGGTGTGGGCTTTTTGACCGTTTTAGGTCGTGGGTGGTTGCCAGTAGCGGCAGTAACGCTGGGTAGTCCAAACCCGCTTGCGACGCCAGCCGAGCTGCACCAGTACGGAGGAGATGTGCCGGCCTTGGCTGTTCAGCGCGTTTTCGATCTCGCTCATGGAGAAGGGGCGGTTCTTTGCCTCGGGCGGGAGGTTGTCGAACCAGGCGGTAAATCTCGCTTCGAGCGGTTGATACCTTGCCGATTTCGATTCGGCCCGGTGCTCGTGGCGTTCGAGGCTTTTGATGTATGCGCGACTCATCGGAGAGCTTCTGCCTCGCTGGTGGTGGTCAGGGAGCAGGCAACCCCGTGGCGTACCTTGAATGCGGCGGAGAAGCCGGTGAATACTGGTTTCGTCAGGCCTGGCTGACTTGGCGATGGGGGCGAGTTCGTGACCCCGAACGACGGGGTTGAGCCGAACCCGGGGCAAGTATTAAATTTTCCTGATTGAATTTGAGTATGGCAGGTCTGCCAGGCGTGACTTACCAAGTATTGGCGTGGGATACAGCTGGCGTACCCATTGGCGCCGTGGTGCAGCAGGTTAGACATGGTTCCAGCTCACGGGGTCGAGGTTGAAATGAGCCTCGAATGCAGCGCGGCAGTTGGCGAGGGTCGGAAATACCCAGCATGTGTCCCGGCGCCCCAGGATTGAGGTGCGCGTGGATTGCAGCGATGGGCCGAGAATTTTCTTGAGTTGCAGGCCGAGTGCGGTAGCGTCGCCGTTCGAGTTGAACTGGGAGCGGCCGATACGACGGGCGTAGTCAGCAAAATCTTGAGTAAGACTCTTCTTGCTCTGCTGCTGCACCCAGGTGTTGTCTGTTGCCATCAAGCGTTCTTGTGCGAGCTTTTCAAACAGCCACTTGGCTACGGGGTCGAGACTCGCGATCTTCTGCTGTTGCAGGCCGGTGGTATTCGGGAAGCGGCGGACGGAAAAGCCCTTCAGGTTGTAGTTCAGTAGATCGAAGAGCATGGCCTCGTAGCCGCCGTTTTCGAGCTCCTGGTTGATGGCATCGAAGTAGGCTTCGTCACGCTGCCGGTGGTCCGCAACTTCGAAGACGGCGAAGCGCCGCTCATCCGGGCCTGCGGGGACAACCCAATCCTCGTTGCTGGTGATGATGATGTGGAGATAGTTGGGGGCGGTGATGGCGTCGCGCCCCTTGCCTTCGACTGTGAGCGTGGGCTCGGTGATGAGCCCCTTGAGGACGCCCTCGGCCTGCTTGTCGCCAGCCCAGAAACCTTCGTCGACGTTGAGCACGATGCAGTCACGCAGGTGGCTGTTGAAGTTGCCGGTGAGGTGCTTGCCGTGGTTGATCTGCATACCGTGCTGGCCGAAGAGGCGGAGCATGGCGCGGGCGAGGGTGCCCTTACCCGTGCCGCGTCCTCCACGAATGACGAGGGCGACTTCACCCGGGCGGTCGGGGCGCTGGACGGTGGCGGCCATCCAGCCGAGGATGTAGTTGAAGTGCGTTGAGTTGCCCTGGCAGACGACATCAAAGATGTGCTGGCGGAGCAGGGACCAGTTGCCGGGCTGGGGTGTGACGGAAAATCCGCGCCAGAGGTTGTAGTCGTTGGGCGAGGCAGATGCGCCGGGGGCGAAGACAATGCGGGGATAAGTGCGGCGCTGGGGGCTGGCCAGCCACGCCTGGGCAGCCGGCTTCTGGTTGCCGTTAACGGTGGCGTATTCGTTGGCGTGCTGGAGAAGAAAAGATTCCTTTTGAAAGCGCACGAGGCGATGGCGGCAGAGGATGGCGTCGTACTCTTCGCGGTAGATACGGGCGCAGCCGCCTTCGTTGGAGACGAAATACTCGCTGTTAAAGCGCTGGATGTGCTCGGGGATGATGGTGTCGGTCCAGCCGTGTTGCTTGGCGAGATGGAAGAGCGTGCCTAGGGTGATTTGACCGGCTGTGCGGGCGTTCGAAGTAAACCCTTGCCAGGTGCGTTCCTGATCGGTCGGGTCGTATTTCGAACTGCAGCGGCTATAGTCATCCCACAACGAGCGGGCACTCCGATAGCCCGTGCTGTGCAAGGCCATGCCGACGGCCAGCCAGTCATCCCGGCTATCGGCCGGGATGACTGAAAGAGCGGAGCGCAAGCGAGCGACCACCTCGGGTGTTTCAGGTGTTGCCGGGAGGGTCGCGGCGGCGATGTTTTGCTGGATCACGCTCAGTGTGGAGCGTGACGGAGCAGCCAGCGCAGATTCACCACAGCATTCGCGGTAGAGGGCTTCGAGGGCTGCTTGGTTGTCGGCGATCTCGTTCGGCGACCCCTTGATTTGCCTTCCAGTCAGCGCGACGAAGCGACCTTGTGCGTACCCTTCGACACCGATATCACGGCTACGGTTAAACGATTTCGGCAAGGTACCGCCGACAAAGAAGTGAGCGCCGTTGCCTGACTGGCTGACTTCGCCCCAGGTGTTGAGGCTAAGGCCGAGACGACGGACCAGTGCTTTCCTCTCATCAGAGGTGTTGATATGGTCGAAGTCAATGAAGGTGATGTTGTCTTCTGCGCAGAGGGCGAACCCGAGCGCGTCGCATGGGGCGCCGGAGAGATAGAGCTGATTGGCCTCCTCAAAACTAAAGTGATGCACTTTGTCGTGCGGGTTGATAGCTGTGCCGGTAATCAAGCAGACGGGGATTTTGCGACACTTGCCCTTTGCGTCGGGGACCAACTTACACCCAATATAGCGCCCCTTGGCTTTGAGGCGGGCGGGCAGTTGTTCGTAGTCGTAACGCGACTTGCATTTTGCAACGATGCCCATAGCACGTTACTCCTCAGGGCCGACATCGAGCAGGATGCTGTAGGTAAGCTGTTCCATCGTTTGCAGAATCGGATCGAGCGCGGCTGTCCAGTCGACCAGCATCCGTTTCAACATAGGAATTTCGCAGGCATCTGCTTCAAGCAACTTAATTTCCATCAGCAGCTGCCAGCGCAAATCCTTGTGAAAGAACTGCGATTGAGAAGGTTCAATGATGCTGGCTGCGAGGATGGCGGGGGTGATGTTGTCAGCGATCAACTCACGCAGGCGATAGGGCCACCATTGCCATACCGCATCGCATACTGTGTGCCCCCAGGTGTCGTAGTGCCGCTTGCGAGCTTGGAGGCTTTTGAGAGCCAGCGTCTCAATGCGATGTTTGGAATGTGTCGCCAGACTTTGACGAATCGTATCCAGACTGCCCAGAACGCTCGTGTTTCCAGGGGCGTTGAGGTAATGGTGTATCGCCCGCGCAGCATCGGTGCGGGTTCCGTTACGAATTTGCGCTTCCCGAAGCTGGCGCGTGGCAGTCATAGCCGGTTCGGAACTCGGCGGGAAGAGAGGAGCGAGTGGGCAACGAGGGAAGTATTTCGACTTGGCAGCCATGATTAAGCACCAAATTGTTGGATCAAGGCTCGGATGTCTTCGACACGCCAGGCGGTCGTACGGGGGCCGAGGTGAATACCGGCGGGGAACTTGCCCTTTTTGATACCTGCATACCAGCTGGTACGCCCGATCGGAATGATGTTGAGCACCTGCTTAATCCGGATGAAGCCGGTTGCAGGAAGACTACTCAAATTCTGCTGGTCCATGATGAAAGCTCCTTGAACAAGAACGGAGCGATCATCGCGCAGTGGTTTTGCGGTGAATTATTTGGTGGGTGAGGCTGGGGTTTTTCTCACGATGAGAATTACTCTCAACTTCCGGCAAGCTCTTTCGATGGGGGGCGTAGCAATGAGCGTATGGCTTCAGATAAGGTCGGTGAAAAATAGGCGCATTTATGGGGTCATGAATTGATCATGTGACCTCTAAAATTTCCCCAAAAGCAAAAATATATTTCCCCATAAATATTAAAATATTCCCCAAAACAATCCCGGAAATAGTCGAGTTCGGGAAAACATGCCGCCAATTGATCGACAGAATGCACTCCATACACAGTCTGATTGGAGGGCACCAAAATGAACGTTCAACTGACGAAGCACGCTGATGTTCGTATGCAGCAGCGAGGAATTCCACCGCTGATCATGGATTGGTTGGCACGGTATGGGGCATCGCGCCATGACCATCACGGAGCAGAAATTCTGTACTTCGATAAACACAGCCGCAAAGTATTGGCAAAGGCCGTTGGTGCGGAGGTGGTTCGCAGGCTCACTGGTCTGCTAGATACCTATGCTGTGGTAGTGGATGGCAGTTTGGTAGTTACGGCAGGTCATCGCTATAAGCGAGTTGGGGAGCACTAATGATGGGAAAGATCGTGAAAAAGCAGGCCAAAAAGATTGCGGAGGACTTTATCGGCCTCGCAAAAGACGAGGCACGTGCGCTGATTTCGAGTAGTGCAGAAGTTGCAAATTCACTGTTCAAGAAGGTGCAAGCGGCAAATTTGGCACGCGAAACCGAAGGTCGCGACGCATGGAGCAACCTGAAGCGTTTGGGTGGTCAGAAGCTGCCCGTCGGTGATGAGCTTGTAATTGCGCGGCATCTGTTTGATGAGATGGTGGCTGTTAAGAAACTGCTTCGCCTTCAAAACGTTGGAATAGGGCAGTTTTGTATCAAGAACAAGATTAGTGACGCAAGCGAATCGTCAAAAGAACTTCACCGTCTTGTCCTGTCTCCAGGAAAGAATCCAGACAGTATTCGGTTGCGTCGATCAGCTGGCAAGTACCGGAACTTGATCGAGGCGATTAGCAAAACAACTAAGGAGAGTAGCAGTTCGCTTGCTGATCGGGTGCTACGGGGTACGAGCTTGCATCCAGCTAATGTGGAAGGCTTAACCGAAACCGAGATGGTTCATGCGGCCTTGCAGCGCATCGTTAATAAGATTGATGACGAGTTTGGTGTGCACGCCAAATTCATGGAGATCGCGGAACTCAAAGCTCGACATATTGCTGAAGGGGGAGCGATTCATTGGCCGCTGTGGGAGCCGTGTCGGTGGGAAAACCTGTCACCAGAGGAGGCTCAAGCCTATGAGCGTGAGATTGAAGATGCGAAGGATAAACGCTTCGCTTTTTGGAAACGCCCTCATGACCCTGTTGACCCGCTTAACCCACTAGATGAATTTAGGCCATGGCCCATGGCATACGGCTCGGGTGTATTACAGAACAGTGATTTTTTCTACGTTCCGCATGTTGCTCTTGGCGTTGTCGAATACGCCGATCTGCCAGGGCGCGATGTGTCACCTGCAGTTTATGAAGCAGTTGTTCAAAGAGCAGTCGCTCGTTGGTGTGAGATGAGAGATGGCAAGGGGTGGAGCATTAAGGACGAGTGGGCGGTTGCAGATGATTGGGATGAGAAATCGCAACGTCCGGTGGGACAGGTTGATCCTACGTCTGGTCGTGGGTCGGAGTTTGCATGGATAGTCATTTATCCCATGCCTGATGGGTCGCGGCTCATGCCAATGCTTTACATCCCGCATCAAGAAGGTGGCGCGTACCTGCTGCCGTTGGATTCGAGGAACCTCGAAATATTTCGCGAGGCAATCTGGATCGGCGAGGCGGGATACATGACGGTTTTTGATCGTATCAAGGAACTGCTTGGTTATCGCCCAGGTTCGCAAAGGGCAATCGAAGAGGGGTTTCGTCGGACGACGCCGTGGCTCGATCACAATCCGTTTTTCAAGATGCGTAGCAGCCGGAATGACGATTTGCAGCTTCTCGAAGCCTTTTGCCATCAGTTGTGGGAGGAGAAATAACTATGTTGACGCCGTCTAAATATTGGCGAGTTCCATGTGAGTTGGGTGCGGCGATCTTGCGCCCGTCGGAAGAGTTTCAGTTGCCGGAGGCGCTTGCGAAACAGGCGTCGCCGCCTAAGGTTGGACATGGAATCGCTATCGCGGCATATGACACGGTTGAGCAAATGGGGTTGTTCCGTTGGCTCGGTGTCGTGACTGGAGGGGCTGGTGCTACGCGGACTGTCATGTGGCAACCGTCTAATGCTCAAATCTGGGTTGATACCGGGTTTGGCCGTAGCAAGTGGAAGGCCGGTGCATTTGGCTTCGCCGACTCAAAGATCCTGGGCTATGGGTTGCACGAACTCTGGTTCGATGCATTCGATGGCATGGAGCTTCGTGATCACGTGGCAGGTAGTGTGAAGCTCAAAGAATCTAGAGGGGCGAGAGCTAGGGCTATTTCTCCAGAGCGCCTTAATCCAATCGAGGTGATCGGCCAGCCCACGACTGGCCCTAGAGCTGGGGTTGTCTACGTTCTAAAGTCAGCGTACGGCTGCAAAGTCGGCCGGACCCGAAGTGTGCCGGATCGGATGAGAACCTTTGGGGTTCAATTGCCTTTTGCCTACAGCATTCCCACATGCGTTTGGTTTGATGACTGTCATGAGGCGGAAAGGCGCTACCACGAGATGTTTGCTAGCAAGCGAATCAATGGCGAATGGTTTGATCTTGCTGATGGCGACGTGGAAATAATTCGAGCGAGGGGCTAGGGTAACGAGAGGGGCGATCGCGGACCATCGACGCGGGAGGCTTGCGGCATTGGTACCCTGCGGACCGGGCGTTAATCAGTGCGTACTGAGTACTGCTGTTTATAGGCTTTAGGTAGACAGAGCGCTATTTCGATCTTGGTCAAAGAAAACTTAGGTATGTCCGGAACAAGTTCGTCTTGGCCAGATCCCGTCTCGGTGATCATTTCTTCTTTGAGGGGGGATGCTGGATGGTCGGTAATATTTTCCCAGTCGTGTTGTTCTTTAGCCCAACGCACGAAGCTTACGGCGTCGAATTTGTTGTTCCGAGGCAGAGCTCCTGACGCTATTGCGTAACGAATGCGTTGTTGTATCCGGTTTTTTGCCAGCTCGTAGTCTTCCTTAGGGTAGCAACTGCTTGCGATGAACTTGACGAGTTCGCTTCGTTTCATCTTCGCGCTAATAGATCTCGGGACGGATGGCGATACGCTTTTCTTGTTTGTCATGCTGCAGCCCCTGTCTTCGCGAAATTGCCGATAACAACTTTGTTTTGGTCACATAGGTTTTCCAGGTAGTCCGACCAGAACTGGAGCATTGAATCGCCCCGAAACCTGTAGACGCTCCGAAGCCTTAAACTTAGGC
>CAZLOF010000172.1:0-8678 GCA_964560745.1 uncultured Thermoflexus sp. | reverse complement strand
ATCTATCCCCCAAAGCGTAGCTTTTGGGGATAGATAGTGAAATCGGTGATGTAGTGGTTTTAGTGTCAGGTTTGTTTGAATACGCTCTCAGATTCGACAAGACTTATGGAAATAATCGTCGTGTCTTGACTTCAGAGACAGCATCTTCGCGGAAACAATAGAGCATGGCGGGGCGGCCTTCGCCACTGGTGCGGCGACCGGTTTCTTCGATCACATCGGCCTGCAAAATACGCCGTCTGAAATTACGTTTGTCGAGTTTAATGCCTAAAATTGTTTCATAGGCGTGTTGTAACGCTGTCAGCGTAAATTCTGGGGGCAATAATTGAAAACCCACTGCTGTATATTCCAATTTATAGCGCAACCGCTTCAACGCATAATTCAAAATGTATTGATGATCGAAAGCCATAGTAGGCAGGCCATACATCGATTTCCATGCTGCATCACGGGCATCATTGGTGTCGAGCACCAAAGGCGCTGGCACTAATGCAAAATAAGTGATTGTTACTACCCGCCCACGCGGGTCGCGCTCAATATCGCCAAACGTAAACAGTTGTTCAATATGCACATCCCGCACACTGGTTTCATCATATAACACACGGGCGGCCGCATCTTCTAACGATTCTTCTGGCTTAACATAACCGCCGGGCATGGCCCACATGCCCTCATAGGGAGGGTGTTGGCGACGCACAAGCAACACTTGTAAATCATCGCCACGCAATGCAAATATAACAACGTCAACCGTGACTGAGATTTGAGAATTCATTAGCCTGATATCTTACCCGAAACTATTACATGCTTGTTGTTTGCGCCGTATAATTCTTCTTCGCAGTGCATCATTTTGCCCAACGTCGATGTCGGCTTTCCCATATTTTAAGTATCCTATTACTTATGGCTTTTTCAGCCTGTGGGACAGTATCACCAACCCCACTCCCCAGCCCCCCTCCATCGATATTGCCAACCGTTTCACCGCTTTCGGGGCATCCGTTTTATCGCATGAATATTACTTTAGATTACGATCAAGGGTTGATTTTGGCGCAAGAGCGGATAGAATTTGTCAACCCTACCAATACTGAAATTACAGCGGTTAAATTTAATGTGCCGCCAGCGCGACATCAAGGCGCAATCGAAATTCGAGATGCCCGCATTACAGGGCAAGCCAAATCATTAGCCTTTACGCAAGATAAAACCGTGCTCATTGTGCAATTGGCCGAGCCATTGCCCGCTGGCAAAGCCATTTCGCTGGCTTTCGATTTCGCCCTCAGATTACCGCAACAAGGTGCGTCATGGGGCATTGGCGGTGATGATACCGCCCGTGGCCCCAACAGCTTAATTGCTGGGCATTGGTATATCATGTTGGCCCCTTATCGTAATGGGGCATGGGATACGCCCAATTATTTCCCGCTTGGCGATTCATATACCGAGTCGTTAGCCGATTACGAAGTAAATATTATTGCGCCAGCGGGCGTAACCTTAGCCGGGGCGGGTTTTGTCAAACGTAATGACCGATTATGGCAATATGAATTATTACAAGCCCGTGTGTTTGCCTTTGCCGCTAGCAAAAATTATAAAGTGCGGCAGTCAGAGGTCGATGGCATCACCCTTTTACATTATGGTTATCCAACCCACGATGCTTTTGCCGATGATGTGTTGATCACGGCTGAACGCGCAGTCAAGCTCTATAGCAAACTTTATGGCAAATACCCTTACGACAAACTGGTAATTGTCGAGATCGACCGCGCCCAAGGGCAAGAATATAGTGGCTTGGTAGCGCTGGGTTCGGGGTTATATAACGGTTATTCTGGCAGCGGCTCGCGCCATGATCTCATCTCATCTACCGCCCACGAGGTGGCGCACCAATGGTGGTATCACGTGGTGGGCAATGACCAAGTGCGCACACCTTGGCTCGATGAAGCCTTTGCCCGCATGTCCGAATACCGGTTTTACCAAACCTATTACCCACAAGATGCCGATTGGTGGCTGAGTTTTTACATTACTACTCGCAACCCACAGGGCGCAATCGATTTACCCTTGTCGGGCTACAAAGACCCACCCACTTATATTAGCGCGGTTTATCGACGTGGGGTGCAATTTTTGATCGACTTACGAAAATTGATGGGCGATGCGGCCTTTGACGCGACCATGAGCGATTATTATGTCGCGCAATCATACCGAATTGCTAGTGCCGATGCATTTTTTGATGCAGTGGCGCGACATACTGACCGTGATGTGAGCTTATTGGTGCGTCATTATTTTGAAAATCCACCCAAATTGCCCTGCAAAATAAGCGCGAATGCGCCAGATTGTCGTAAGTTGAGTTAAGATAAGGTCAATATGCGCGTCTTATTAGCCGAGGATGATCGTCGGATTGCAAATTTTATTATTAAAGGCCTGCGTGAAGAAGGTTATGTGGTTGAGCATGTGCTTGATGGTGAGTCGGCCATTGAATTTGCTTTGGCCGAGCCAGATTACCCCTTTGACATCATTATTTTAGATGTCATGCTGCCCAAGCGTGATGGCATGACTGTATGCCGCGAATTGCGCACACGTGGGCTGCGTGGTCCAGTGCTGATGTTGACCGCCATGAGCAACCTCGATGACCGCGTGCGCGGGTTAGACAGCGGCGCAGATGATTATTTGGTCAAACCATTTGCCTTCCCCGAATTATTGGCGCGGTTGCGAGCCTTGGGGCGACGTGTGCCAACTGCGGTCTCTACTTCATTATTGCAAATTGGTGACTTAACGCTAAATACCCAATTACGCACCGCCAAACGCGCTGATCGCACCATTGAATTGAGCACCCGCGAATATCAACTGCTAGAATATCTTATGCGTCAAGCTGGCAAACCCGTTAGCCGTACCATTTTGTTGCAAGCCGTGTGGGGCTACGATTATGATGGGGCCTCTAATGTTGTAGATGTTTATGTCGGCTATTTACGCCGTAAAATCGATGCAGACCCCCAAGCCACTCCCCTTGTGCACACCATTCGCAGCGTCGGTTATAAAATTTCAGAAAATCCTTAATCGTTACGATTGCAAAAAATCGCAAATCAAAACCGTATTATGTTAAGTTTTACACGCACGCTGCGTTTTCGGCTGGCCTTGTGGTTTATGGCCGTATTGGGCGCGGCGATGGTGGTTTTGGGGGCGTTGATTTATTTTGGTTTGCAGCGGGCATTATTACAAAATGTCGATAACACCTTGCGTAATGCCGCCGTGCGTAGCGTCATTCAAAGCAATGGCGAAGCCGAAAGCGAGCGTTTGCGCCGCTTGTCGCTCATTAGCCTTGCCCCATCACGATTACTCACCCTGGATGGCAATACCCTGCAATTTGATGCCGCATTTCCCACCGCCATTTCTGTTGCGCCAGACTTGCTAAACGCCATTCAAGCCGGCAATGCGCGTTTTGAAACAATGATTTTGCCCAATGTCATCTATCGTCTTTACTCTGCACCAGTGCGGGTGGATGATGGCGTAGACAACACGCGGGTAGCGGTGGTGCAAGTGGTGCAATCGCTTGAGAATGAATATGCCACCCTTGCTAATTTGCGGGGTTTGATTGGGTTGTTGATGTTGGTGACATTGCCCTTAGCGGGGCTGGGTGGTTGGTTTTTGGCTGGGCGGGCGTTGGCCCCAATCGAGCATGTGCGGCGCGATGTTTCTAGCATTATTGGCAGTGCCGATCTCTCGCGTCGGGTGAGCAATGGCTTGCCCGATGACGAAGTGGGTAAATTGGCCCGCACCTTTGATGGGTTGTTGGCGCGGATTGAAGATGCAATGGCACGTGAACGCCAATTCACTGCCGATGCCTCACACGAGTTGCGCTCGCCCTTGGCGGCGCTCAAGGGCGAAATTTCGGTAGCGCTCAACCGCCCCCGCTCGGCTAGCGAATATTACGGCACTTTAAACGAGTTAGAGGTTTCTATCGATGATATGACCCGTTTGGTAGAAGATTTATTAACCTTGGCCCGCACTGGTAATGATACCCAACTGCCTAGCCAGCCGATTGAGATCGTCGAGATGGCAATGAGCGTATGTGATCGTTTGATGGTGGTAGCCCATGAAAAATCGTTAGAATTGCGGGTAAAAATTGATGCAGCCCAACCCATTGTGGCTGGCGATCGTTCGCAATTGGCGCGGGTCATTACCAATTTGGTCGATAATGCCATTCGTTATACCTCAGCCGGTGGCGTGGTTGAGGTGCGTGTTAGCCGTAACATTACCCATGCTTTAATCGAAGTGCAAGATACCGGTATTGGCATTGCCCCAGAGCATGTGCCACATATTTTTGACCGCTTTTATCGCACCGACAGCGCCCGCTCACGCGAAAATGGCGGTACAGGTTTGGGGTTGGCTATCGCTCAAGCCATTATGAAGCGGCATGGCGGTGATATTTTGGTGACCAGCGAAGTTGGTGTTGGCAGTTTATTTACCATGCGCATCCCGCTTATTGCTGAACAATAAGCGCATCTTCTTCAATAATTCGGGGGAAACCAAAAAGATGAAAGGTCGATTTCATCAACTCGGAATCTGCGCTATTACCAATAACCCCCTATAATTGAATTGATAAACTCATGGCAGAATTAACACACTTAAATTCACAAGGTGAGGTGCATATGGTTGATGTTGGCGAGAAGCCCGACAATCATCGTATGGCCGAAGCGCGTGGCCTTGTGCGTATGACCGCAGACGCTTATGAAATTTTAGTGCGTGGCAATTTAAAAAAAGGCGATGCGCTAAGCGTGGCTCGAATTGCTGGCATTATGGCAGCAAAACGCACGAGTGAGTTAATTCCATTGTGCCATCCTATCATGCTCACAAAAATAGAGGTGCGCTGCGAGGCCAGTTGCCCCAGCCCAGAGTATGGGCAAGTTGATATTTTGGCGCGGGTAGAGTGCCTTGGCAAAACCGGTGTCGAAATGGAAGCCCTAACAGCTGTTAGTGTTGCCGCCCTCACCATTTACGATATGGTCAAGGCTGTTGACCGCACCATGACCATTAGTGATATTCAACTCATGCATAAAAGCGGTGGGCAACGGGGGGATTATCATCGTGAATCATCATTTATATCAACACCTAAGTATCTTCTCGAGAATGAGAAGTAAAACAGATTTTCGTCGAAATTACTCTTTATAGGGCCCAAAAATGCAAATAAGACTATTCGCTACACTTAAAGAACGTGCTAAACAACCAACAATTGCTCTTACATTGCCTTTGGGCATAAACACATTTACAGTTACTCAATTGCGTGATTTGGTTACCCAACAATACCCAGTCTTAGCATCGCTTATGCCTCATGCGGTGGTGGCCATAAACCAAGCGTTTGCTTTTGATGAAGATGTGGTCAAGCCCAACGATGAAATTGCGTTGTTTCCGCCAGTCAGTGGTGGTAGGTCTGATCAAGATGGATTGGACATGTCTTACCCCACCTATTTAGCGGTTACCCACGAAGCGATTGATTTAGATTTTTTGCAACGCCAAGTAACTACCGAATTAGATGGCTCGGCAGTGTTATTTATTGGAACCGTGCGTAAAGTGACTGGCAGCGATGTCACAACACATCTTGAATATGAGGCTTACCAAGCGATGGCCGAAGCCAAGCTAAAACAGGTGGCCGACGAAATGCGCCACAAATTTCCGGGAGTGCATGGGGTGGCTTTGGTACAGCGCATTGGCTTGATGCAGGCGGGTGAACCAACCATTGCCGTCGTTGCCAGCTCGGCGCATCGTGGCGATGGGGCATTTGAAGCGGCGCGTTATGGTATTGATCGCTTAAAACAAATTGTGCCTGTATGGAAGAAAGAGATACGCCCAGATGGTAGCGCTTGGATAGAAGGCGATTACACCCCCCAACAAGGAGATTAAAATAGTGCCTTAATATAGGCTGAGTTTTATAAAGATATACTGTTTTTAAGTCAAAAGGCGAGGAAATATCGATTTCACCATCCCTGCTCAAGCGTAGCTTGAGCAGGGATGGTGAAATTGGCGAAAACCATATTTGTAAACCTGCTTTGCTATAGAATAAAAATAGAATGTCTTGGGTATCCTAAATTTATGGTAACAGCTTTCATCACACGCCATCAAAAGATGGATTTTCCACTCAAATATAAATTCATCCTTTCAATCCGCGAAGGATTGCGTTGGTTAAAACGACTAATAAGGTTAGATATTACCGCTACTAGCACTGGGGTAGAAGATGTCGCTGATATTGTTAATACTGCAAATGGCAAGATTAGTGATAACACACTCTCTACAAAGGCGGCGAAACAACAGCTATTAATACGTTTACAACGAAATGACCAAGACGCTTGGGACGAAGTCTTTAGAGAATGGTCGCAAAAATTGTTTTCGTATTTGCGCTATAGCCTGCCGACCAGTGAAGATGCGGATGATTTGCTAAGCGAAACATTTATGGCAGCGGTGAAATCAATCCATCATTTTGATGGAAAATCAGCGTTGTCAACATGGTTGTATACATTGGCGCACAACAAAATGGTAGATTTTTGGCGGGGACATCAACAAACGGATGAATTGCCCATCAATCTTTCGATTTCTGAAGAAGAGATTGGACTAGATTTTCAAGAGGCGTTAGGGCGTTTGCCTAGCCCGGCGCAACAAGCACTTTTATTGCGTTACCGCGAAGACTTAAGCGTTTCTGAGGTAGCGCATATTATGGGGAAATCGTATAAGGCAACCGAATCGTTATTAAGCCGAGCACGATCTGCATTTAAAGAGGCGCTAACCGAAAGCGGCATATATCATGAAGAGGTGAAACGGTGATGAATGAAGAATTTTTGCGCTCGACATTTGTCAAACAAACGCGGGTTGAAACGCCATCGGGACGCACCTTGGCTGCGGCGCGAGAAGCAATGCGTAGTGTTTTGCGTGAAAGCCGTGAAATAAACCCCATTTTTGGCGCGTTGCAAGGCATGATGGGCGATTTTAATCGCGTTATCACCCGTTTTGGCGATTTTGTACAAGGCCCACAACCTGAATTAGAAGAAACGGATATTAAACTTAGCCCATTTTCATATGCCAAAGCGCGTATCTTGGGGGCGGGTGCCTTAATTCGGCGCGGCAAAATAGAGTATCGGGTGTCTGAAGGGTTACTTGCTGCAACGCACGTTGGCGATGAAATTATTACGGAACAAGGTCGCCTCGCTTTAACGCCATTTGCGAATCAAGATGTGTTGTTAGAACCGGGCGCTCATACCAAGCTAGAGGCCGTTGCGTCAAATCAAGGGCACACGCAATTTGATATGCGGATTTTGTTGGGGCGTGCGATTTCTAGCATTACCAAAGCATTGCATAATGACGATGTTTTTCTCATTCGCACCCCCGTTGCCAATGTACAAGCCCATGGGACTGAGTTTATTGCCGAGACAATTTCGCCAACAGATTCATATTTTGCTGTTACGGAAGGAGTAGTGGCAATCACAATGGGTGAACAAGAGATTAGCTTGCCTGCTGGTATGGAATTGAAGGCGGTGGAAGGTACCACCCTTGAGGCGCAATCTATCCCTGATTTCAATCCGGGCGAAATTTATCTTGTTAAAACAGGTGATTCATTTGCCAGTTTAGCCCAACAATTTAATATAAGTTTGTATCGTTTAAGCAAGGTTAATCCCCATATTACAGACCCCAATCTGTTGACAACTGGCACAATGCTCCTCATTCCAAAATCTCAGATTAACTCCATCGTTTGATCGATATCGATTTATTTGTAAACACCTTACAATTTAGGTTTACAACACCATAGGTAATATGATTCTCTGTGGGTTAGATATAGCGGTTTAGATAAATCTTTGTTAAAAATATAATATGCCCATTTTGCTATATGTTTAGCAAAGGATATAGCGAAATGGGTAAAAACCTCTAAAAAAGACTTTTCTGATGGCTATATTGCACAACAAAACATCATAAATACTTAAAACCTTGATGTTAGTGGTGAACGTTACATCAAAATAAATATGCAAACAGCTTCACTCGCCCATCGCATTGCCGCATTGCTGTTAGTCACCTCAATTTTGCCTCTAGCCAATAACCGGGCATATTCTGCGGAAACACTAAAAGCAACCTCATCGTCTTCTTCAAACGCATCTGCATTGGCCCCCCAACAAAACGAAGATACGGCATGGCAGATAGCAAATTATTTAGGGGGTGTTCGCCTTGATTGGCAATCTGATCTCACGACACCAAATTATCAGCAAACGGATACATGGTCATCTATTGAGTATGAAGGTGTAAGGTTGCCCGTTCATCTTTTTACCGTGCGGGTATCGCATCAGCAGCCGATTCAGCCACAAATTTTGTCGTTTAATAGCCATGGGTATGAAGGGGAGCTTACACCTGCGATTCCAATTGTGCCGCGTGGACTAGATGGCGCACCATTGCCTGAACGGATGGGTGAGGCGAGTATTGCCAGTGTTGGCGCATTGCCGCAAACACCCGTGTTTGTGCTACGTGATGTGCAAATGGGCGAGGTGCGCTGGGTGGTATTAGCGGTTTCGGGTTTGTTTCAACGCGATGGCATTGCCCACGAGCTTGATCAACTGAGTTTGTATATTGCTAAAAGCAGTTTGGTGTTGAGCGACGAAAATGCATCATCATCCCAAGAATTAGATCTCTTTTTAGCACTTGGCGAAGGGTTAGCGCAGCCAAACAGCATTTTAACTGGCAGC